>CAYYOQ010000032.1:0-13609 GCA_964473235.1 uncultured Thermodesulfobacteriota bacterium
ATTTCGTGCGCCTTGCATCTGAACATTTTTCAACAGCCTCCATACAAGTGGGTATTCCGACAGTCCTCTAGGCAGAAGGAAGATGCGACCTCTCCTGATACTGCCGCACTTGATACATAAATGCCTCAAGCCTGGTTATGGTATTGCTCTCCTTTTGTCCATCATACGCAATAGTGAGGAGAGGAACGTTATGGTGAATCTCTTGGCATCGTTTCAATACCCCGTGCACAATGGTTCCAGGCATACAGCTGAAGGGCATGGTGTTAATAATACCACATGCACCCTTGAGGATAAAATCAACGGTCTTGCCTATACTCAGGATAGCTTCTCCTTCAAAAGTGGGGTGGAGATAGGGAGAGGCGTGTCGAATAATCTCTTCTATGGCGGGTTCAAAGGATATCGTGGAAGAGTTTGAAAAACTTCTGGTTAAACGGTGTTCAAGTGCTCTCTGTAGCTGGTTGGTGAGGAAGGTCGTGAGATACCTGCCGTAGCTTCTCCTTCGTAAGCTCCTCCGGATACTGGTATAGTTGGTATACAGCATCCATTCCGCAAGAGGTGGTAGCCACACCTCTGCCCCCAGCCGTTCGATGGTGCTGATAAGATCTTCGTTACCAAATCGGTTGGAGCGAATATATATCTCACCCACAACTCCTACAATAGGTTTTCTCTGATCCCGGAGGAGTTCAATGGAACCAAAATCAGTATGAGCATGCTTGAGTACTGAGGAGACCCTCTGCCGGTTTCTTATTGCTTCACATATCTTTTCTAAATAGTAGCGATACACTCTCTCGCTTTCTCCTGCATGTCTTTCCTGGGGGCGAACCGTTCTTAACCTTTTCTGGAGGAGGTCTACCGAGACAACCCCTCTCCAGGCTAGTTTGGAAAAGCCCTTCCCCAGGTCTCCCATCTCTTGATAGAGATTATCATCTTGGTGAGGGGCAAGGATGGGAACTTGGGGGAGTCCTATTTCATCGAGTACCAGACGGTGAAATCGATGATACAGTCCAAATCGGCACGGGCCTCCTCCGGAGAGCATGAAGAAGGCTGCTCGATCGGGATTAAAATCTGCCCTCTGAGTCATTTTAACCAGATCGCCGGTAGTTAAAATGCAAGGGTAGCACTCTCTTCCCGAGGTCAGTTTTCTTCCCCACCTGAGGGTTTCCTCGTCCGATTCTGGCAAAACAGTGGCGTTAAGGCCACAGGCCTCGAAGGCAGCTGCGACTGCGAAACTGTGGTCTGACATGTTGGGAAGATAAATCTCTTTCTTTCTGCTAAAAGGTGCTTTCTGGCTAAGGGGTGTAATAGTTTCTCTCGCTCCCGGTGAGCGAGTGTTTTTAAGACTGTCCAGGTACGCCTCCAGGCGGGTTATAATACCCACATCGGAGCTATGCTCATCAATCTCTATGGTAAGGTAGGGGAACCCCTTCATTTTCTTTTTAAAAAAGTGCGAGATAAAGGAATCAGGTCCACAACCGAAGTTAGTGAGGTAGACAGCATGGAGGGAGGGGTGAGATTTAAGGAAGTGGGTGGTTGCCAGAATTTTTTGGCCATACTTCCAGTACATCTGCTGCCACTCTTTAACAAGATCACTCTCCTCGAGAGGGAGATAATCCATGGGGAGGGCAAGCACACCTAAATCTAAGATCTTCCGTGGGAGGTTAAGATTAATACCCTGGTCACAACCGTTGTACGGTCTGCTCACCACCACCATAGCCGGATGATCTTCCTTGAGGTATTGTAAAATTTCCTTTCCTCGTTTTTTAATAGAGTGGTAGAAGTGATTTTGAGCATCAAAGGCTCTTGCTATCGCGCGGGTGATTTCTTTAGGCCTTTTGTCGAATCTCCTTCCAACCTTACTCAGCTCTTTTACCACCTGGGCTTTGCCATCCCCAAAGTAGAGGACGGGGCTGATCAACTCTACCCCTCGCCTTTTAAAATTGAACGCAGCCCTTAATGTATAGGGGAGTGCCTGAACGTAAGGGCATAGGTAACTTCGGTCAACCTCGGGGTGCATTTTTTCCATATCGATAATGCTAGGAAAGAAGATTTTAGCTACGCCCTTATCTAGGAGGTTGAGAATATGACCGTGTGCCACCTTAATGGGGACGCAGGTTTCAGAGACTACACTCCCAAGCCCTTGGTGGATAATTATTTTGTTAGTTTTATCTGAAAGAACCACCTTGAAACCTAATTCCCTGAAATAGGTATAAAAGAGGGGGAGGAGTTCGTGATAGAACATGCATTGAGGTAAACCAATGAGAGGGGCATCTTCAGGGCAAGGGGAACTTTCTTGATACACGTGCTGTAGTAACCGTTCTCTTTCAGAAAAAAGGTCCGGGAGCTCACCCCCCTTTTTACCGCGCTTAATCTCGAATCGTTCACAACGACTTCCATAGATGAGGGCCCGCTCTCCTTTTATCTTAAGCCTTTTTAGCTCGCATCGATTGGGACAGCTCTTACATTCAAAGGAGCTGAGCGCATAATCTCTTTTACTTAAATCAAACCCCTTGAAGTTACTCTTTCCACTCCCTTTTCCCTCACGGGCGAGAATGGCAGCTCCCAGAGCACCGGTAACCTCATGGTGTTCCGGTACCGTAATCTGTTTTTCCAGTACCTTTTCAAAGGCAGCCACTACCCCCCGGTTGAAAGCAGTTCCCCCTTGAAAGAAGACATGATCCCCAATCCGTTTATCTCCCACCACTTTATGGAGATAGTTTAACACGATGGAGTAGCTTAATCCGGCAACGAGGTCAGCCTTACCCACTCCCTGCTGCTGATGGTGGACTAAATCAGATTCCATGAATACTGTGCACCTCTCGCCCAGCGAGACTGGTGTGGGTGCGGCAAGGGCTAGCGTGCTGAATTCATCCTTAATAGAGATGCCCAGTTTTTCAGCCTGCTCTTCTAAAAAGGAGCCCGTTCCGGCAGCACACACTTTGTTCATTTCGAAATCAACGATAGCCTGGTGAGAGAGGCTTATATACTTCGAATCCTGTCCCCCTATCTCAAAGATGGTGTCTACCTTGGGGTCAATGGCAATGGCTGCGGTGGCCTGAGTGGTAATCTCATTTTTCACTACATCAGCCCCAATGAAATCTCCCGTCAGATAACGGCCGGATCCGGTGGTGCCAACTGCCACGACATCGACCCTATTGCCAACCTCCTCCCCTACTTCTTTGAGCCCTTTGGTGATTGCTTCAAGCGGCCTTCCTGCAGTCATTAAGTATTGCTTTGAGAGCACTCTATTGTGATCATCGATTACTACCACATTGGTGCTAATGGAACCCACGTCAACACCGAGATACACCTTGGTTTTCTCACCGATGGTTGGAAGAGAGGTGCTCCTATGGGTATCACTAATAGTACTATGGCCTTGAGGTTCCAGTGGTTTTAATCCTTTCCTTTCTTTGGGAGAGGAAGAGGAGAGGTAGTGTGCTAACCCTTCCACCCCTTGGAAGGTAGTAGTGAAAGAATGATTTTCAGAGGCAAGCAGTACCGCCCCGATTGCCCCCATGGAAGCGAAATGGTGGGGAATAATCAGCTCCTCTTCTGAAAGCTCCAATACCTCAAGGAATGCCCTGCGCATCCCCAGGTTCGCTGCCACCCCACCCTGAAAAGAGATAGGCGTGGTAAAAGACTTCCCCCTGCCCACAGTGCTTTTAAAGTTTCTCGCCACCGCAAAGCAGAGGCCGGCCACGATGTCATAATCAGGGGTTGCAGCCTGCTGGAGGTGAATCATATCGGTTTTAGCAAACACACTGCACCTTCCCGCAATTCGGGGTGGATGTTGTGAGCGTAGTGCTAGCTTGCCAAATGCTTCAACGGTGAGCCCCAGTCGATGTGCCTGCTGGTCTAAAAAGGAACCGGTTCCCGCGGCACAAATGGAGTTCATCACAAAGTCAGCAATCTTTATTTTCCCCGCTTTCTCACCACCCTCGAGCAAGATGAGCTTTGAATCCTCTCCCCCCATCTCGATAATAGTTTTTACCTGAGGATAAAAGTATTCAACTGCTTTACTCTGGGCAACAATTTCGTTTTCACAGGTTACCCCCAAGAGTTCTGCAGTCAGTTTTCCCCCGCTTCCGGTGAGCGCAACACCCATGAGCTGAGAGCGAGGAAGGCGTGAGAGGATTTCTTTTAAAATTCGGTGGGTGGTCGAAAGGGGTTGACCGAGAGTTCTCGTATAGTATTCTTCTACTACTGTTGAATGTTCATTCATCAGCACGGTATTTACACTCACTGACCCTATATCAAGACCTAAGAAGTAAGATCCTGGCGAACTCATTATCAGCCCTTGCCTCTGCAGGGGATTTACCCCTGCTCGATCTTTAAATCTCTCGCCATGAGTTCTTGTACGGCTTCTCTGGGGTTCTTATCATGGTATAAGATAGCGTATACCTGTTCGGTAATGGGCAGCTCTATGTGCATCTTTTTACTCAAATCATAGGCAGACTTACTGGTTTTTACGCCTTCAGCAACCATCCTCATCTCTTCCAGAATGGGAGTGAGTTTTATTCCTCTCCCCAATTTAATCCCCACCGACCGATTTCGACTTAACTCACCGGTAGCGGTAAGGATTAGATCACCTAAACCGGCGAGGCCCGAGAGGGTAAGGGGATTGGCACCCATCTTCATGGCTAAACGTGATATTTCAGCGAGCCCCCTGGTGATCAGCGCGGCCCTTGTATTATAGCCAAAACCCAGGCCGTCGGAGATGCCAGCTGCAATAGCGATGACATTCTTCAATGCCCCCCCCAGCTCTACTCCGAGTACATCAGAGTTGGTATAGACGCGGAAATAGGAAGTGGAGAAGAGCTGTTGCAGCTGGCGTGCAAATTCTCTGTTTTCTGAGGCAATGGTGACAGCGGTTGGTATTTCTCTACTCACCTCAAGGGCGAAGCTTGGACCTGAAAGCACCGCCACTCGCTTTCCATCTGGCAGGTGGAGAACTTCTTGCAATACTTTTGACGTGGTGAGCAAGGTGCTGTTCTCAATACCCTTGGTAGCGCTCACCACGTGTGCGCGGGGTGTGAAGTAGGGAACGATTTTCTCTACTACCTGTCTTACCACCTGGGAGGGGCAGACGTTGACGAGGAAGTCTTTATCTCGACAGACTTCTTCTAAAGAGTTAGTAGGGGTGATGTTTTGGGAGAGCTTTACTCCTGGGAGATAGAGAGGGTTTTCTCTGGTGGTGGTGATGGAGTGGACAAGATCTTGTTCATATACCCAGAGGGTTACACTAAGCCCCTTTTTTGCCAGAAGATGTGCTAGTGTAGTACCCCAACTTCCTCCCCCGATGACACCAATCTGTGTATCCACCACTTTTTCTCTTCTAACCCTCTCATAAATAAATGGTGTTACTCTTTTTCAGCAAGCAGAGCAACTCCCACCACCTTTTCATCCTTTTCTACACCAATGAGCTTTACCCCTTGCGTGTTTCTGCCAATAATAGAGATTCCTTTAATTTTAATCCGAATAATTTTTCCGAAGTTAGTGATGAGCATAATTTCATCATCATCGGTAACCTGTTTTATCCCCAACACATTTCCATTGCGAGTAGAAGTCCTTATGGTAATAATCCCCATCCCTCCCCTTCCCTGAATGCGATACTCTTGGGTATGGGTCCTCTTGCCAAACCCATTTTCGGTAACGGTGAGGATAGTGGCACCTTCCCCGATGGCCTCCATTCCAATAATCTCATCATCTTTGCCTAGCCTCACCCCTCTCACACCCATAGCGTTTCTGCCCATGGGCCTCACCTCTTCTTCTTTAAATCGTATGGCCTTTCCCTTTTTAGAACCTAAGATGATTTCCTGGGCACCGTCAGTTACCCGGGCTGCGATTAGCTCATCCCCTTCATCGATTCCCAGGGCAATAATGCCACCGGTCCTTGGTCTGCTAAATGCCATGAGCGGTGTCTTTTTAATAAGTCCTTTTTTCGTAGCCATTACTATATGCTTTCCCTCTTCGAACCTCCTCACGGGCAGGATGGCGGCGATTTTTTCTTCGGGACTGAGGTTTAGAAGATTCACGATAGCTTTTCCCATGGCTGACCTTCCTGCTTGGGGAAGCTCATAGACCTTTTTCCAATATACTTTCCCCCTTGTGGTGAAGAACAGAATATAGCTATGGGTAGAATCCACGAAGAGGTGTTCTACAAAATCTTCCTCTTTGGTGGTGATCCCCGTGACTCCCTTACCCCCCCGATGCTGACTGCGATAGAGGCTAATAGGATTACGTTTTATGTAACCGTTGTGGGTAATGGTGACGACCATATCCTCTTCAATGATCAGATCTTCAATATTAATTTCAGCTTCCTGCTCAATGATTTCCGTTTTCCTCTCATCACCATATTTTCCGTTTATGGTGGTGAGTTCTTCAACGATGAGTTCTCGTACAAGCTCTTCTCTTTCAAGTATCTGTTTTAGCTCTTCAATGAGCTTTGTGGTTTCCTGATACTCTTCTTCGATCTTCTCTCTCTCTAGTGCGGTTAATCTCTGGAGCCTCATCTCGAGAATGGCCTGTGCTTGGATTTCAGAGAGTTTGAAATTTTTCATCAATCCCTCTCTGGCCACCCCTGGGTTAGCAGAAGCTCTGATCAAAGCAATAATTTTATCCAGATTCGAAATAGCCACTATTAACCCTTCCAGGATATGAGCCTGGCGTTCTGCCTTTTTCAATTCAAAGGCAGTTCTCCTTAAGATCACTACTTTACGAAAGTTGATAAACTGCTGGAGGAGTTCTTTGAGGTTGAGGACTTTCGGCTGGTTGCCTACCAAGGCGAGCATAATGATACCGAAGGTGATCTGCATTTGAGTGTGTTGGTATAATTGATTGAGCACGACCTTGGCAATCTCATCTCTTTTCAGCTCTATCACGATGCGCACACCTTCGCGATCCGACTCATCCCGTAAGTCAGCAATCCCCTCGATCTTTTTCTCTTGGGTCAACTCGGCGATTCTCTCCACTAAGCGTGCCTTATTTACCTGGTAGGGCACCTCAGAGATGACAATACATTCTCTATCTCCCTTGCCTTTCTTTTCGATAAACGCCCGTGCACGCAGCTGTAGAATCCCCCTACCTGTTCGATATGCTTCTCGAATCCCCTCGCGACCGTGGATAACACCCGCGGTGGGAAAATCAGGGCCAGGGATTATGTTCATGAGTTCATCTACACTCAACTCAGGATTGTTAATGAGAGCGATGGTGCCCTCTATCACCTCTTTTACATTGTGGGGGGGGATATTGGTTGCCATTCCCACCGCAATCCCCGAGGAGCCATTGATAAGCAAGTTGGGGATTTTGGTGGGCAGTATGGAGGGCTCTTTGAGTGTTCCATCGTAGTTGGGGACGAAGTCCACGGTTTCCTTTTCGAGATCCGCAAGCAACTCTGAGGCTATTTCAGCCATTCTCACCTCAGTGTATCGCATGGCGGCAGGGGGATCGCCATCAAGAGAGCCGAAGTTTCCCTGCCCATCAATGATAGGATAGCGTAAAGAAAAATCCTGAGCCATGCGGGCGATAGTATCATACACCGCGACATCTCCGTGAGGATGGTATTTACCGATGACATCTCCCACAATCCTTGCGGATTTTTTATGAGGTTTGTTCCACACATTTCCCAAATCGTACATCGCATAGAGGATCCTGCGATGAACGGGTTTAAGACCATCCCGAGCATCGGGGAGTGCCCTCCCGATAATCACACTCATGGCATAGTCCATGTAGGACTTCCTCATTTCATCTTCGATATTGACAGGTATCTGCTGGGCCTGTAACTCTGGATCATTCATAGTAAGTGCTGCATCCTACTTTAGGTTAAATATCTAGATTAGTTACATTGAGTGCATTATTGTAGATAAATTCCCTGCGGGGATCCACCTGGTCTCCCATTAAAATGGTGAAAATTTCATCTGCCTCGATAGCATCTTCTATTTTTACCTGAAAGAGGGTTCTCTTGCCGGGGTTCATAGTAGTTTCCCATAGTTGATCAGGATTCATCTCTCCCAAACCTTTATATCGTTGTATCTCTTGCCCTTTTTCTCCAGAAGTAAGTATATATTCTAAAACCTCTGATAGGCTATCAAGCTCAACACCCCCGCCCTTATAGTGGACGGTGAAGGGAGGAGAACCGATGCTTTTAAAACCTTCTGCGAGCTTTCTAAGCTCCTCTAATTCTGTGGAGGTTAAAAGGTCAAAATTGATGATGGTCTCTTTAAGGATACCATCGACTTTTGAAAGGCAGCGGATGGCCAAGCAGCTATGTTCGGTATCTTCTATAAGGGAGTATTCCGCAGAGGTGGAGAAGGGATAGAAGAAACTGGCGCGGCCCTTAATATCTGATAAAAATTTATTTACACCCTCTTTGTTTTTAAGGGTGTCTTTCTGGAACTGGCCTTCAAAGGCAAGGGCATTGAGAATATATCTATCCCATTGTTTTTTCTCTATTTTTTCCAATATTTTTCTGTATTTAAGAGCCCTTTCCAAGAGGTTAAGCAACCTTTCGCCGTTGAGAGGTTTTGAGGAGTTCTTGGCTGCTATTTCAATCCCTTCAGCACCACACCTTAAAAGATGCCTCTCAAGCGCAGATTCATCTTTAATGTAGGCCTCCTGTTTACCCTTTTTCACTTTAAAGAGAGGGGGTTGAGCTATATAGAGATAGCCCCTCTCTATAAGCGAGGGCATCCTTCGATAGAAAAAGGTGAGAAGCAGGGTTCTAATATGAGAACCATCTACATCTGCATCAGTCATAATAATGATGCGGTGATAGCGAGGTGTGAGAATGACATTTTCATCCTTCTCAATCCCCGTTCCTAAGGCGGAAATGATGGTGTTGATTTCCTCGTTTTCCAGCATTTTGTCTAGGCGTGCCTTTTCTACGTTTAAAATTTTTCCCTTAAGCGGCAGGATTGCTTGGAAACGTCGATCCCTGCCCTGTTTGGCTGAACCCCCGGCAGAATCACCCTCTACCAGAAAGATTTCACAATGGGCAGGGTCTTCCTCTTGACAATCAGCTAATTTCCCGGGGAGAAAACTACTTTCAAGTGCCGTCTTTCTCCGGGTAAGCTCTTTTGCCTTGCGCGCAGCCTCCCGTGCGCGAGAGGCTTCAAGGACCTTTTCCAACATCTTTCGCGCTACCCGGGGATTCTCCTCCAGGTAGTAGGTGAGTTTTTCACCCACCAGCTGTTCTACCATCCCCTTCACACTGGTGTTACCCAATTTACTTTTGGTCTGGCCCTCAAATTGTGGCTGGGGCAGCTTAACGCTAATGACTGCGGTAAGGCCTTCTTGAAGATCCTCACCTTTAAAGTTTTCTTTAAAGTCCTTGGAGGAGAGGTTTTTAGCGGCGTAGCTGTTAATAGTTCTGGTTAAAGCAGTCCTGAAACCAGAGAGGTGAGTACCACCTTCTTTAGTGTTAATATTATTGGCAAAGGAAAATAGATTCTCGGTGTAGGTGTCATTGTGCTGGATAGCAATCTCAATATCAATAATCTGCTCGGCCATTTTTCCCTCCTCCAGCGCGGAGAAAGACTTCTCGCCGTGGAGATAGACAACCTCTGGATAGAGCGCAGTTTTATTTTTATTAAGAAATTCTACAAAGGAGACAATCCCTCCCTTGTAGTTAAACTCATGTCTTTTCCCTGCCCGCTCGTCTTCGATGGTAATTAAAACACCTTTATTTAGAAAGGCAAGCTCCCTTAGCCTCTGGGAAAGGATGTCGAAACTGAAATCAGTGGTTTCAAAAATATCTTTATCCGGCTTAAAGACGACCTTAGTACCCGTACCCTTGGTTGTTCCTACTACCTCGAGCTTTGAGATGGGTTTTCCCCTCTGATAGGCTTGATGGTATACCTTTCCGTCTCTTTTTATCTCTAGCCCGAGATGTTCAGAGAGGGCATTAACTACCGAAACCCCCACCCCATGAAGTCCCCCCGCAACCTTATAGATTATGCTATCAAACTTACCCCCGGAATGAAGTGTAGTCATCACCACCTCGGCAGCAGGCCTCTTTTCCTCTGGGTGGATATCTACCGGGATACCTCGGCCATTGTCAATCACCGTGATACTGTTATCAGTGTGGATAATGACATTGATCTGGTCAGAAAAACCTGCCAAGGCCTCATCGATGCTGTTATCAACCACCTCAAAGACCAGGTGGTGGAGACCCCCACTCCCCGTATTACCAATATACATGGCAGGCCTTTTTCTCACCGCCTCAAAGCCCTCTAAAACCTTTATTTGGGTGGCATCATATTTAGAAACTTGATCTTCCATGAACCCCTTTTATCCTTTCTATAATACGCTCGAGTTCCTCTTGCGAGTAAAATTCTATAATAATCTTTCCCTTCTTTCCGCTCTTTATAATCTTTACCTGGGTGCCGAGCCACTGCCTGAGATCATTGCGTATGTATTCTAAGTGGATTAATCTTTTCTCTGGTTCCTTCTTTTTGGCCAGACTCAGCCTCTTTACCAGCTTTTCTGTTTCTCTCACCGATAATCCCTTGCGTACCACAACCCCGAAGGCCTCTTTTTGTTTTTGCAGTTCATTTAAACTCAACAGGCTTCGGGCATGGCCCATAGTGATCGTATTATTTGCCAGGGCTTCTTTAACGATCTCGGGGAGCTTTAGTAGACGGAGTTGATTGGCAATGGTAGTTCTATTTTTAGCGAGTACTTGAGAGAGTTTTTGTTGAGTATAAGTAAACTCTCTCATCAATTTTTGGTATGCTTCGGCTTCCTCAAGGGGGTTTAAATTTTCTCTCTGGAGATTCTCTATCAGTGAGAATTCTAGGAGTTCCGCCTCTGTAACTTTCTTAACTATAATAGGAACTTTCTTAAGCCCTGCCCTTTTTGCTGCCCTCAACCGTCGCTCTCCTGCGATGAGCTGGTATCCGCTTTCTAGCTCTCTTACCAGCAGGGGCAGGATAATGCCCTTTTCCTTTATTGACTGGGCAAGTTCCTCGATCTTTTCCTGGTCAAAAGTGGTTCGCGGTTGATGGGGGTTTAATTGAATCTCATCAATATCGCAGTAGTAGGCAGCACCTTCTTTGCTGTCAAGCTCACGCTCCCCCTCGGGAATTAAAGCCCCCAAACCCTTACCCAGCACTTTTCTCTCGGCCATGATCGTTTTTCTCACCGTTGGTTATAATTTGAGCGAGCTCTAAGTAACTTTTAGCACCAGCAGAAAATTTATCGTAGTAGAAAACTGGTTTACCATAACTAGGGCATTCTCCCAGCCTCACGTTTCTGGGGATGATGGTGTGAAATACCTTATCGGGGAAATAATTCTTAATTTCGCTCGCCACCTGATGGGAAAGGTTATTACGTGTATCAAACATGGTGATCAAAAACCCCTCTATTTTAAGGTGGGGGTTGAAAGCCTTTTTTATCCTTTTCACTACGTTAAGAAGCTGGCTGAGTCCTTCTAAGGCATAGTATTCACATTGGATAGGAATTATTACAGAATCAGCTGCATTTAGTGAATTAACTGTCAGCAATCCTAGCGAGGGAGGACAGTCAATGATTATGAAATGGTAATCATCTACTACCTTGGTCAATCGTTCTTTAAGTCTTTTTTCTCTTCCGTTGACGCTCACCAGCTCAATCTCTGCTCCTATGAGGTCAATACTGGATGGGGCAATAAAAAGATTAGCGAAAGGGGTTTCTCGGATAATTTCTGTTAGTTCCCGGTCCTCGATGAGTACATGATAGATGCTTTGGGTGACACCTTCTTTTTCTACCCCTACCCCACTGCTCGCATTCCCTTGGGGATCAGTATCAATTAAAAGCGTTTTCCTCTGGTTGAGGGCAAGCGAAGCCGAGAGATTCACCGCGGTAGTTGTCTTTCCCACCCCACCTTTTTGATTAGCGATGCAGATAACTTTTCCCATTGTACTTTAGAATTGGGGAGATTAACTTATGGTGAGAACTTTTATGCTATAAGTAAATAACCAGTGTAAAATTTATTGGAATATAGCATAAAGAGGGATTATTTAAAAGCCAAAAAATAAAAATGTTTCACGTGAAACAATCATCTTTTTTTCATAAAAATCAAATATCTTTTTCCTTTATCAAGCGGTAGCAAGATTTCAACTATGTTATCAACTTCAAAAGAGAGTTTCTCAACTACGTCCTGGCTTTCTTGTAACTCTTCCATGCCCCTCCTTCCCTTCATGGCTACAAGATAGCCCCCTATCTTTACGAAGGGTTTTCCGTGCTGGCAGAATTTTTTAAAACTAGCGCATGCCCGAGACACAACGATGTCAAAATTCAAACCGTATTCTTTTATTAAATCCTCATTTTCTGCCCGATTGTGGATGGAGGTGATGTGGCTAAGCCCTAATGTTCTTATCAGGTGCTGCTGGAAGCGTATCTTCTTTTCAGTGGCTTCTAAGAGGGTAACCGTGAGGGTGGGGAGGGCAATCTTTAAAGGTATACCTGGAAACCCTGCACCAGAACCAATATCTAGAAGAGTAGCCTCAGGAGGGAGAAACGGGGCTAAGGCGAGAGAATCAAAAAAATGCTTAGTAATAATTTCAGAATCGTCTTTAAGCGAGGTAAGGTTAATTTTTTCGTTCCATTCTTTCAGTTCTTTTAAATAGATGAGGAACATCTGAATCATGGGGGGTGTGAGGACTACCCTGACTTCCTCTGCACCTTTTTTAAGGAAGAGTTCAAGATTTTTTACCAAGGTAAAATCCTCGCGGTAGGAAGAGTAGCTATTTGAAGAGGCTTTTATTTAAATACTTTTGTAAAAACAACAGGATGTAACAGAATAAGCGTTCCTTATAGTTATGCTCGTGAGAGCATAGATAGCTCTATGTGGCAAATCTATGCAAGGATGTGCTTTATTTTCCCTCAAGTTTTTCACTCAATAAAATTAAGATTGTGCCTACATCTTCTATGCTTTCGTGGGAGGTTTGCCAACCGGTATGGATTTCACCCTTCTTATTTTTTAATTTCTCTTTTATTTCAGAGGGTTCTTCTACGCGATAGTATAAAGTGACTACAGTCCCCTCATTTTTATGATCAACAAAAATTCTCACATCCCATCTCAATGATCCTCGCAGCCTGATTATTGAAATCCACTCTGTTTCAATGAGTCCTTTCTTTTTATCCTTTATCCTGATAGGATACATCAGTTCTTCTGAGAGCACCTCTTCTAAAGCTTTCCATACTTCATCATACCCTTTGTTAAAAGTTTTTGAGTCATGAAGAGGGCGTGCACCTTCAACCTGCTTACCACTACTACAGCTAACCTGTAAGAGCAATAGAATTAAAAAAGTTATTATTCTATAGCTTGAAAGAGTCATGGTATAATGGTCTCCTAAAAAAGTCAAAAATCAGACGACAACTTGAAAAGCTTCGGCTGCAAGGCGCGCAAATACTAAATCCTTCGATTCATAAATTCGGTTACGAATTTACTTAGGGCTGAGTGAGCCATTGCCCATGGAAATTACCCAAAATACGTCGCTGTAATTGCGAATCGAAACACTAAAGAATGAGGCGTACCTGCGTGTACGCCGGCTTGGCTGCCTTGGCCGAGCTCGGCCAAGGCAGCAGGGCAATGATCCTAATGAATCAGGGTGCAACGCAGCAAATGGGCTTC
>CAYYOQ010000033.1:0-13563 GCA_964473235.1 uncultured Thermodesulfobacteriota bacterium
GGCTCTGGAGGGGCGATAAATTCCAGGGTCAAAGGGTGCAAAGAGATTTTGTGCTTGAGGATGGGGATGTGATCGAGTTACACATTTAATAAGGGTCACATCTTAATTATTAACTATTCATGTTGGGTGAAGGGATTCAGGGATTGAGGAATTGGATGTGGGATTTGGGTGAGTTTGCAGATTGCTGACCGCTGGATGCTGGATACAAGATGCTAGATAGATGAAATAAAATTAAGGAATTTAGGAATTGGGGGATTGAGGAATTGGTAATTGAAGAACGATATTTCTAATTTTAAATTATCATAGTGTGGAGGTGTAAGGTGAGATCATTGCTCAGTATCTTTTTGCTTTTTTTAGCAGGGTGTACCTGTTTTTCGATCCCTCTGCTTGAACAAACAAAAGAATTTGATGAGACGGTTGTGTCGGGCAAAGGGAGGGATAAGATACTGCTCATAGATGTCTCTGGCGTGCTCTCTACCGGGGAGAAAGGTGGTTTAAATCCTTTACGGGAAGAAGTAAGTATCGTTTCCCGCATACAGGAGGAGCTGAAAAAGGCAGCAGAAGATGAGAGAATTATAGGTGTGGTCTTAAGAATTAACAGCCCAGGTGGAACGGTTACTTCGAGTGATATCATTTATCGGGAGATCACTAAGTTCAAGGAGGAGAAAAAGGTACCGGTGGTAGCCAGTGTAATGGAGCTAGCCGCGTCCGGTGGCTACTATGTTGCTCTTTCCGCAGATACTATCATTGCCCATCCTACCTCAGTTACAGGCAGTATTGGGGTGATTGCCCTCAAACTGAACGCGAAAGGCCTTATGGAAAAGATTGGTATTGAAGATGAAACAATCAAAGCGGGAGATAAAAAAGACCTCTGGTCTCCCTTTAGACCTAACACTGAGGAGGAGAGAAAAATCCTGCAGGATATGTTGGACAACTTTCATAAACGATTTATGGAAGTAGTGGCAGCGGGGAGAAAAGAACTTACTCAGGAGGAGATAAGGAAACTTGCTGATGGAAGGGTATTCACTGCAGAGCAGGCGGTTCAAGACAAACTGGTAGATAAGATTGGTTACCTTGATGATGCTATTGAACAGGTGAAAGAGAAGGCAGGAGTAAAGAAGGCCAGGGTAATTATGTATCACCGACCCTACCGGTATAAGAACAACATCTATTCAAAAGCAATGGATTCAGATTTCAATATCAACCTGATCAATATAGATTTGGGAAGGATACTTGATGGTATGGGATTGAAATTTATGTACCTGTGGCTTCCCTGAACCCTGAAGGGGAAAATCCCAATTCTAAATCTCAAATTTCAAAAAGAAGCTTTCAGCTATCAGCAGAAAAATAGGATTCGAGGGTTTAAGAGAAATTCCAAAATCCCCAATTTCCCAATCTTTCATCTCAGATCCCATATCTCACATCCCACATCTCATATTCAGAATCCAGTATCCAGAATTTCTACTTCTTCCAATACTCCTTTAACCCAGTCCGTATCTTAGCCAGGTCTTTGGCATAGCCATAGAGATGGAGCCCCTTGGAAGAGACAATCATCTCACCATCCTTAACACCTATCTGGCTTGCCATATATTCTTTCACCTGTTGAAAACCAGCCAGGTTTGCCGGAAAGCCGCTCCACAAATCCCAGCTTCTGAAATAGATGATGAAGTGCAGCTTATTGTCGCGTATGCGGGTGTCGATATGCCGCAAGCAGGGAGGGTCATCCAGATCGATATCAGAAGGCTGACCTACCTGCATGATGAGCTGGTTGGTACCGAAACCATATTTCTTGTAGCGCTCGACTACCTTATCCATTGAGATTAAAAGCCGCTCACCGTAGGTGTATTGTTCATTTTCTTCCCTCTCACCACTCAACAAATAATGCGCCACGTATTCATCAACATATTCCTGGGTAGTGGGAGGAGGGATGCCAAGACCTGGGGGAATATCGGGTATGTGGGGTTTGACACCAGGGTACTTGATGTGAATGGTGATGTAGTCAAATTCCCTTCTTACCTGACCCGCGTAGCTTCCCTGATCGATGGTATACTCTGGTACCCCTTCTTTCAAAATGTGCCACAGCGCCTGAAACCAGGCATCAGGTAAGGTGGTAGCCTCAATGGTAACCAGTTCCATTATTATTTACTCGTGTTATTTTGACTGTTACATTAATTGTTGAAAATAGCATTGACGTGTCTTTAAAGTCAAGGGTTTTGAGGCAGTTTTGAGGAAGTAAAGTAGTGAGCTGGAATAGTGGAGAGGACTTACCTTCTCCTTTCTGATGTTGCATTAATACCCGTCAAGAATTATTAGTCTTGACACAGCCCGGGAATTTAGCTATGTTTATGATCAATTAGGAAATTGTTTTTTAAACACGGTTGATGAGGGGATAGTAGATAGGCCATACTATAATTTCTACCGGCTTGCAGGCTTGCGAGCTTTGTCGTGTGCAGGCCTTAATTTTTATTTGAGTGGTGTGCTATGTCATGGCGAGAAGGTCAGGGAAGAGCCCCCTGGAAAAAGGGTAATGGTGGCTCGCAACCAGATTTTGATGAGATTTTTAAGAATATTAAAAGTAATTTTAGACGTGGCGGTTTTAACCTGCTTGTGATCATCGCTGCCATAATCTTATTATGGGTAGTGTTTTCCTCTGCCTATACCATAGGAGTCAATGAGGTAGGTATTATCAGGAGATTCGGTAAGTATGTGAGAATTACCACTCCGGGACTCCACTTCAAGTTTCCCCGGGGCATAGAAAACCTCACTAAGATAAAGGTAAAATTTGTCTATACCGAAGAATTTGGTTTGAGGACATTACGACCGGGCATCGATACAGAATATGCTCCCAGTAAGCAGTTTCTCAATGAATCGCTGATGCTCACGGGAGATCTTAATTGTGCGATTGTTCCCTGGATAGTACAGTACAGAATTGGTGATCCCTACAAATACCTCTTTAAAGTGAGAAATGTCCCTGCAACCTTGAGAGATATGTCGCAGTCAGTGGTACGGTTGGTGGTTGGTGACCGCAGCATTAATGAGGTGATCAGTAAAAGGGAAGAGATTGCCACGGAGGTGAAGGTAAAGCTTCAGAAGGCATTAGATGATGCGGACACAGGGATAAAACTGGCAAATGTGGAGCTCAAGAAGACCAATGTTCCTGAGCAAGTGCAATCATCTTTTAATGAGGTGAACCAGGCGGTGCAAGAGAAAGAGCGGTTAATCTATCAGGCAAGGGAAGAGTACAACAAGATTATCCCCAAAGCAAGGGGTGAGGCGGAGCAAACTATTAAAGAAGCAGAAGGGTATGCCATGGACAGGATAAACAGGGCAAAAGGGGATGCCAGCAGATTCCTGGCACTCTGGAAGGAATATACTAAGGCCAAAGATGTGACCAGGAGGCGACTCTATCTTGAGGCAATGAATGTAGTGCTTCCCAAATTGGGTAATAAGTATGTCATTGATCCTGATCAAAAAGGGCTGCTTCCACTATTAAATCTCCAACAGAATGGAGAGGGGAAATGAGGAATGTGACTTTGGTAGCAGTTGGGGTGTTTGTGCTTTTTATTATCCTGAGCACGGCTGCCTTTATAGTGGATGAGACAGAGCAGGTGGTAATAACTCAGTTTGGCAAGGCAATAGGTGAGTCAACAAAAGAGGCAGGTTTGCATTTTAAGATACCGCTTATTCAGGAGGCTAATTATTTTCCGAAAAACCTTCTGGAGTGGGATGGGGAACCTGGTCAGATGCCTACCCTGGATAAAACCTATATCTGGGTGGACACCTTTGCTCGATGGAGAATTAGTGATCCCCTCACTTTTTTTGAGACGGTGAATAATGAAGTCGCAGCACATAAGAAGCTTGATGATATCATCGATCCAGCTACCTGGAATTTTATTACCTCTCATCATCTCATCGAAGCGGTGAGGAACAGTAAACGGGAGATGGATATCAGTGAGATAGGAGTGGATGAGACGACCAGAGAGGCAATAGTGAAACCAATTCAGGTAGGTAGGGAACAGATTGCCAGGGGGATTATGGAACAAGCAAAGCCAAAGCTGGCACAGTTCGGGATCGAGCTGGTGGATGTGAGAATCAAGGGCATCAATTATGTGCAGGAGGTGCAGGAAGCGGTTTACAACCGGATGATTGCAGAGAGAAGACAGATTGCAGAAAAATTCCGCTCAGAGGGGAGGGGAGAGAGCTCAAAGATTGCAGGCGATAAAGAAAAAGAGCTTAAGAAGATCACCTCTGAAGCTTACAAAAGGGCACAGGAGATAAAGGGAGAAGCCGACGCAGAGGCAACCATGATTTATGCTGAAGCCTATAATAATGATCCTGAGTTATATACCTTTGTTAAGACACTGGAGATTTATAAAGATTCACTTGATGAAAAAACCTGGTTAATGTTTACCACCAAGAGTGATTTCTTTAAATACCTCAAGAGTTATTATGCTCAGTGAGGAGAGAGAAAGATAAGAGGAGGTATCTGTTATGGCGCATAAAAAATCAGGAGGAAGTTCATGTAATGGAAGGGATAGTTCTGGCAAGAGGAGAGGAGTAAAGCGATTTGCCGGTCAGCTGGTGAAAGCAGGAAGCATTATTGTAAGACAAGTAGGCACGAGGGTGCATCCTGGTGACAATGTAGGGATGGGAAGGGATTATACCATCTTTGCTAAGATTGATGGCATTGTAAAGTTTGAGAGATGGGGTAAGGAAAAGAGAAAGGTAAGCGTATGTGCGGTCAGTTAACGGTTCATGAGATTCATTGATGAGGCAAAAATCACGGTGGTCTCGGGCAGTGGTGGCCGTGGATGTGTGAGCTTCAGGCGAGAAAAGTTTGTTCCCCGGGGCGGCCCTGATGGAGGAGATGGTGGTAGGGGGGGAGACATTATCCTCGTGGCTGATGAGGAATTGGAATCGTTAATTGATTTCCGATATAAAAGATACTATAAAGCTCGATCAGGAGCTCATGGTAAAGGTAAAAAGAAGCATGGTAAAAATGGGGGAAACCTGATCATACCGGTTCCGGTGGGAACTCTGGTGCGGGATGACTCTGCCAATGAGCTTTTAAAGGATTTAACTGCAGCGGGAGAGAGGATAGTTGTTGCGAAGGGAGGATTGGGGGGAAAAGGAAATGCTCACTTTGTGAGTGCTACCCGGCAGGCCCCTCGATATGCCCAGAAAGGAGAAGCAGGAGAAGAACGCTCGATCAGGCTTGAATTGAAATTGCTGGCAGATGTAGGCATTATCGGGTTGCCCAATAGCGGTAAATCAACCCTGATATCTAAAATATCTGCTGCGCGACCTAAGATTGCAGATTATCCTTTTACCACCTTAAGCCCCTGTCTGGGGGTAGTGAGGTTTGATGAAGCCAGCTCTTTTGTGGTTGTTGATATCCCTGGCTTGATAGAAGGCGCTCACCAGGGTAGTGGTCTGGGAACTACCTTTCTGCGTCACATAGAACGGACCAACATCCTCATCCATCTCATTGATGGTTCTCTTACAACCCCTCTTGATCCCACAAAGGCTTTTAAAATCATACATAATGAGCTTACACTGTATAACCCCTCTCTTGCCACTAAGCCCCAGATAATCGCAATTAATAAAATGGATTTGCCTGATGCTCAGGAGAATCTTCCTAAGATTAAGAGAGATTTTAAAAAACTCGCCGTAGAGATTTTCCCCATTTCTGCAGTAACCGGTAGAGGGATAAAGCCACTCCTCTCCGAGGTGATTAAAAGGATATCAGACGGTAAAGAGGGTAATAAAGTAAAATATTAGCTATATTTTATAAAAGTTTGATTTATATATACTATGTTATCATTAAGAAGAGAAATTCTGAGTCGGGTAAAAAGGGTGGTGCTGAAGGTGGGAAGCAGTGTTCTTACCTCAGGAGGCGATGCATTAACACTCGAGGTATTTAGAGATTTAACCAAAAGCATTGCTACTCTGAGAGAAAAAGCGTATGAGATTATCATCGTATCTTCAGGTGCTATTGTGGCGGGCAGAAGGGACCTTGGGTGCGTTGATAAGCCAAAAAGTATTCCTCAAAAACAGGCTGCTGCTGCCATAGGGCAAACGCGATTGATGTGGCACTATGAGGAGTGCTTCAAAAAGTACGGGCAAACCATAGCTCAAGTTTTGCTCACCCATGATGATCTGAGTTGCCGCAGTCGTTTCTTGAATGCGCGTAATACACTTTTTACCTTGCTTCAGTGTGGGATTATTCCTGTCATTAATGAGAATGATTCGGTGGTAGTGGATGAAATCAAGTTTGGGGATAATGATGTCCTCTCCGCACTTGTCACCAATCTGGTGGATGCTGATTTGCTTTTGATCTTAACTGACCGGGACGGGCTTTATGAAAGGGATCCAAATCGCCATAAGGATGCGGCACTGATAAAGGTGGTGGAGGAGATAACGGGCAGGATTGAAGAAATGGCCAAAGGCGGCACCAGTAAGGTAGGTACCGGGGGAATGGTATCTAAGGTCAGTGCTGCCAAAAACGCTTCTCTCTACGGGATTCCCACCATCATAGCTAACGGTAAGGTGAAAGGGATTATCACCAAGGTTTTTGGCGGAGAGGAGGTGGGTACGGTCTTCCTTCCCAGGGTGACCAAACTTTCAAGCCGCAAGCACTGGATTGCCTTTAATTTAAAGCCAAAGGGGACGCTGGTAGTTGATGAAGGTGCCAGAAAAGCCATTGCGGAGAGAGGAAAAAGCCTGCTCGCGTCTGGAGTGGTAGAGGTGGTGGGACATTTCAGTTTTGGTGATGCGGTGAGATGTGTTGATGCTCAAGGGGTAGAATTTGCCAGAGGTTTGGTGAACTATCGTTCTGAGGAGCTGAGTAAGTTGAAGGGGGCACACAGCCGGGATATAGAAAAGATACTTGGCTATAAATATTATGATGAGATTATCCACCGTGATGATCTGGTAGTAGTGCAGGGTGAATAGTATGGAAATAGCTCAGCAGGTTTTAGCTATTGCGCAGGCAGCCAGGGAGGCATCGCGCACACTCGCTTATATTTCTTCCTCGCTCAAGAACAAGGTGTTAGGTGAGATAGCGGATGAACTGCAGGGCAGTAAGGAAATGCTCACCAGGGAAAATGAAAAGGATATAGATGATGCCCGCAAAAAAGGGCTCTCTCCTGCGCTCATAGACCGTCTGAGGTTGAGTGATAAGGTACTCAACTCAATGGTAGCGGGCATTCATGAGGTCGTGGAGCTCCCTGACCCGGTTGGTGAGGTGGTTTCAATGTGGAAGAGACCGAATGGCTTGTTGGTGGGGAGAGTGAGAATACCTCTTGGGGTGATTGCGATTATCTATGAATCACGCCCCAATGTGACCGTTGATGCTGCCGCATTGTGTTTGAAATCGGGTAATGCGGTTATTTTGCGAGGGGGCAAAGAGGCACTCCACTCAAATCAGGCACTCGCCCGGATTATGCAGGAGGTTATCAGAAGGAATGGTATCCCCGAAGGTGCAGTTCAGTTAATCCCTGTGGCAGAGAGAGAGGCCGTATATGAATTGCTTACCTTAGAGGACTACATCGATGTGGTGATTCCTCGCGGGGGAGAGGAACTCATCCGGGCGGTGGTTTCACACTCACATATTCCAGTGATTAAGCACTACAAAGGGGTGTGCCACATTTTTGTTGATGAGAGTGCTGATGAAGCGATGGCAGAAACCATCGTGGTGAATGCCAAGGTGCAGCGTCCGGCAGTCTGCAATGCCTTAGAGACCCTTTTGATACACGAGGCGATTGCTCCCCGTTTTCTTCCCAGAATGGTGAGCAGGCTCAAGAAAGAAAAGGTGGAGGTGAGGGCATGTGAGAGGTGCCGGGCCATCGTGCCTGACCTCAAGGAAGCAGGGGAGGATGATTGGTATCAAGAATACTTGGATTTGGTGCTCTCAGTAAAAATAGTATCCACCATAGAGGAGGCAATGCATCATATTGCCAAGTATGGTTCTCTGCACACCGATGCCATTATCACCTCTGATTATGCACATTCCCAGTTGTTCTTACAGAAGGTGAATTCTTCAGTAGTGCTGGTTAATGCCTCTACTCGATTTAACGATGGAAACCAGTTAGGGTTGGGTGCTGAGATAGGGATCAGTACCACCAAGCTTCATGCCTTTGGGCCCATGGGCTTACAGGAACTTACCACCTGCAAGTTTGTGGTGTATGGAAGCGGGCAAATTCGTGAGGGGTGACTGACCGAGGGAAAGAGGGAACGCCTCATGCGTGTAGGACTTTTTGGAGGAACGCTCAACCCGGTGCATTGGGGTCATTTAAGGGCTGCTGAAGAAATACGTGAGAGGTGTGACTTAGGTCGGGTGATATTTATTCCCACTAATATATCTCCCCACAAAGAGTCTGAGGAGATTATCTCTGCGCCCCATCGGATGAATATGCTTGAGCTCGCGATAGAGGGTAACCCCTCGTTCTCCATCTCTGAGGTAGAGCTTACGCGTGTGGGAAGATCCTATTCGATAGAGACGATCACCCATTTTATCAGTACCTATGGAAAAGAGTTGACCCTTTTTTTTATTTTAGGTATAGATGCTTTTTTAGAGATTGAGAGCTGGAAAAACTATCAGGAGCTTTTTGCTCTTTGTAATTTTATTGTAATGAGCAGACCAGGCTATGCGGTAAGGGAACTGCCTCAGATTATTCCTGCACCGCTGAGGAGGGAATTCCGTTTCCACCCTGATGAAAAGAGATTCATAAACAGCGCTCACCTTTCTATTGACTTTAAGGAAATTACCGCACTGGATATTTCTTCCCACTCCATCAGAATGCTGATAAAAGAGGGGCATTCCATTAAATATTTAGTTCCAGAAAAGGTAGAGGAGTATATAAAAATACACAAACTCTATAGCTAGCATTTAAATCTAGGAGTAATGGTAAAAAAGAAAAATCAGAAATTTGAACTGTGTGTGAAAGCTGCCTTAAAGAAGAAGGCATTTGACGTGCTCATTCTTGATATCGGAGCAATTTCTTCATTTGCCGATTACTTTATTATATGCAGCGGGAGTTCTCATCGGCAGGTTCAGGCTATTGCGAGCTCAATAGAAGAGGAATTAAAAAAGAAGGGGATCCGCCCACTGGGGAGAGAGGGCTTCAATAAGGGCACCTGGATCCTTCTTGACTACGATGATATTATCATCCACGTCTTCTATCATACCACCCGGGAGTTTTACGGCCTGGAGAGACTGTGGGCGGATGCGCCGATTGTAGAACTTACCCCCAAGAAAAAATAACTTCATTAAGTAAACAGATGGGTACTCTACTAAAGGCACTCCTTGATTTTATCTTCCCACCTTACTGCCTGCTGTGTGGAGCATCTCTCAACGGGGATGAAACAGGGATGTGTGCTCACTGTAGAGCTCAGATACGTTATATTGAAAGCCCGATGTGTAGTCGCTGTGGGAAACCCTTTTATAGTGAAGTAGTTGCTGACCACCTCTGTGGAGAATGCCTCACCAGGAAAAGGTATTTCACGATAGCCAGGGCAATGGGGCACTACGATGGGATGCTGCGAGAGGCTATCCATCTTTTAAAATACCGGGAAAAGCAAAGCCTCATTGCTCACGTGGGGGAACTTTTAATTGAGCGTATGAGTTCTTTTCTCAGTGAATCAAACTACCAGGTGATTGTACCGGTGCCCCTTCACCCCAAGAGGTTGAGGGAGCGAGGGTTTAACCAGGCGCTTTCCCTCGCTGGTGTGGTAAGTAAGCATACTGCAATTCCCCTGGAAAGAGATGCGCTGGCGAGGGTGAGATACACCGCGCCTCAGGTGGGATTAAGTGAAGAGGAACGAAGAGGAAATGTGAAAGGTGCATTTACATTTTTGCGAGCTGACAAGGTACGTGATAAGACTATTCTTCTGGTAGATGATGTGTATACCAGCGGAACCACGGTTGAGGAATGTTCCAGGGCACTGCTCAAGGGAGGAGCACTGAGGGTGAACGTGCTTACTCTCGCGAGGGTTTCGTAGAGGATTGACGCGTGGAGCAGATACTTTCTCTCATTGGTGATGAGCTTGAAAAGGTGGAAGGGGAGCTTGTGCGAACCTTGTCATCACAGGCACCTCTTATCACTAAATCGGGCGAGCATATTATTGGAAGCGGAGGCAAGAGGTTTCGCCCCATACTTCTCCTTTTAGTTGCTAAGTGCTGCCACTACCATGGTGAGCAGCATATCCCCCTTGCCTGCATAGTTGAGTATATCCACACCGCTACCCTCCTGCACGATGATGTGCTTGATCATGCCGAGGTGAGGAGGGGAAATTCTTCTGTCAATTCGGTGTGGGGTGACCGGGCGAGTGTGCTGGCGGGCGATTTTCTCCTCTCCAGGGCTTTTTCTCTCCTGGTGAAGATAGGTGATTTGAAGATTTTGAAGATTATCACTGAGGCTACTACCAAAGTGGTAGAAGGGGAAACAATGCAGACAGAGAGAGTGTGTGATATTTCACTGAGCGAGGAGGAGTATGTCACTGTCATTGCCAATAAGACGGCGAGCTTGATTGCGGCCGCCTGTCAAGTAGGTGCAATACTAGGAAATACTTCCCCTCACCGGGAACATATATTCGGAAATTATGGCCTGAATCTTGGTATTGCCTTCCAGATGGTAGATGATACCCTCGACTACATTGCTGGTGATGTAAAGTTTGGGAAGGCTATTTACAAGGACCTACAGGAGGGTAAGATAACCCTCCCTTTAATTTATGCCTTGCGAGAGGCTTCTGATGAAGACAGGATGACCATAGGTACCATAGTAGAGAGTAAATGTTTTGATGAGCATAACGTGCGGATGATCATCAATTTAATTCGCAAGTATCAGGGAATAGACTATGTGCTTTCCAAAGCAAGGGAATATGTGAATGCATCAATACACTCGCTTCAAGAGGTTGATGCATCACCTGTCAAGGAAGCACTTATGGCTACCGCCGACTATGCGCTGGATAGAAAATGGTAGTGTATACCTCTGGTAACACATTGATCCCTTCCTGAGCACTCAACTCTTTTACCCACGCTTTTTTTGATTACCAGCATGCTCGTCTTACCCGGAGCACTAATTTTTATTATTTTGAGATACACTTTGTTATTGACAAAGCTGGTGTAGGATTTTATAAAATTTCATGAGAAGGACATAGTGCAATCAATGATTTCTTTTTAAATGGTGATTGATGAAGATTCTGGTTACTAATGATGACGGTATTTTCTCTGAAGGTATTAAGGCACTTGCTGAGTCGCTCGGCACACTGGGCGAGGTGTGGCTGGTAGCCCCGGACAGGGAGCGAAATGCTATTAGCCACGCATTAACACTCCATAGGCCTCTGAGGATGGTGAGTAGTGCGCCTCGCCACTATGTGGTGAATGGAACACCTTCAGATTGTGTGAATCTAGGGGTACATTTTATTTTAAAAGAGAAACCAGGACTCATTGTCTCAGGCATCAATAAAGGCAGCAATCTGGGTGATGATAGTAACTACTCAGGCACCGTTGCAGCTGCAGTTGAGGGTGCCCTGATGGGGATTCCTTCATTTGCCATTTCGCTGGAGGCAAGAAAGGATTTTAAGTTCATGCCTGCGTCGGGCTTTGCCCTCAGACTGGCACGCGTTATCCTCCAGAGGGGACTTCCTCAAGGGACACTGCTCAATGTTAATGTTCCTGACTCGGAGGGAAGAGAGCTTACCCGCTATAGGATTACTACCCTAGGGAAACATAGACACCATAACACCATTGCTGAAAAGGTTGATCCACGAGGTCTGCACTACTACTGGATTGGTAGAAAAGATGAGGTGAGTGAAGAAGATGATTCATCGGATCTTAACGCCATTCGCCAGAAGCTTATCTCTATTACTCCCCTTCAGGTTGACCGTACGCACTATGCTTCGCTAGAGGAGCTGAGGCAGTGGGTGCTATAATCCCTGGGGAGATTGAGTGTAGCTCTATAGTGTGAGAGGATAGTATGAGGTCGATCCACATCGGGGTCATCGGGGCGGGAGAGTGTTCGCCGGAGGCGGAGAAACTGGCTGAAGAGGTAGGAAGAGAAATTGCCAGAAATAAGGCTATCCTTGTGTGCGGTGGATTAGGTGGCGTAATGGAGGCTTCGTCCAGAGGGGCAAAACAGGAAGGGGGAATTACCGTTGGTATCCTTCCTGGCATTTCATTGAGCGATGCCAACCCTTTTATTGATATTCCTATCGTCACCGGAATGAGCCATGCCCGGAATGTAGTGGTGGTGCGTTCTTCAGATGCGCTCATTGCCATTGAAGGAGGGTATGGTACTCTCTCCGAGATCGCGATTGCTCTGAAGTTGGGTAAACCGGTGATAGGATTACGCACCTGGGAAGTGAGCAAGGAGATACTCACTGTTGAAACACCTCACCAAGCAGTGAGCAAAGCTTTACGCTTGGTTTCTCAATAACAGCTTCTCTCGATCTTTCATCAGGTTTTAGGAACTGGTGTTGTTGGTGAAAGCTCTTTTGAGATTCAGGAAGATAGCGTTTCCATTTTTTTTACTTCTTTTTGTATCTGCCTGCGCTACTACGAGATTTTTCACACTGCCTCCTAAAGTAGTGAAAGGTGTGTACCATCCGGTCAAGAAGGGTGAGACCCTCTGGCGGATATGCAAGACCTATGGTGTAGATTTGCAGGAGGTAGCAGAATTGAATGATATTAGGGATGCTTCACAGATTGAAGTAGGGGATAGAATATTTATCTCCGGTGCTACTCGCGTGCGCGAGGTAAAAACCTTTAAGGAAGAGCCACCGCAAAAGAAGGTGAAGATTGTACAGTCAAGGGGGAAATTTAGCTGGCCAGTGGAGGGAGAGGTAGTTACTTATTTTGGGATTCAGGGAGGAAAGATATCTGATGGTATCGACATTAGGGCGTCATTGGGGACACCAGTTAAGGCTGCAGATGCAGGGAAGGTTGTTTTTGCACACAGAATAGCAGGGTATGGTAATATTCTCGTCATAGAACATCAGAATAGGTATACCACCGTGTACGCGCACAACCAGGTGAATCTGGTAAAAGAAGGTACCATGGTTAAGAGAGAAAGTATTATCGCCAAAGTTGGTAATTCACATGATTCGATGAAGTATCCCACGCTCCACTTCCAAGTCAGACAATATAATAAGGCGAGAAATCCCCTCTTTTATCTTCAATAATAGTTAAAACTTCCTCCTCCTATTATTTTTACCGTTTTTATCTTACCCTTGACATTTTCATGCTAATGGAGTACTGTTTCATGAAAAACCTTTATGAGGAGGTGAAGAGGATATGGCGAATCTTCAAATCAAGGGAATTGAGGATGCCTTATATAAAAAGATAAAAGAAATGGCTGCATCTGAAAATCGGCCGGTGAGCCAGCAAATTCTTTTTCTCATTAAAGAGCATATAGCCAGAAGAGGTAAGATTAAATTCATGAAGACTCCTGCTCAAGTTTTACTAGAGCTTTCCGGATCCTGGGAGGATAAGAGGAGTGCAGATAAGATACTAGTACAACGTTTCATTAAAGTAATTACATATTAACTCGTGATTGCATCAAA
>CAYYOQ010000034.1:0-13287 GCA_964473235.1 uncultured Thermodesulfobacteriota bacterium
CCTCTCCCAACAGGCGTTCGAAGAAGCTCATCTCATTGCAAAAAAGATGACCTACTTTGAACTCTCCGTCAATCCTCAATTCATGGAACAATTCATTGCCGCAATGTTTCTCCCCCACACGAATAGTACTCTCTACCCAAGCGTGAAGAAAAAAAGTAAATAAAAAATTGGAAGGAGAACCCTGCATGGTAAAATCTCTCTCCTGCTCAGAAGACCGCATCAAAACCATCACTGCACATGAGGTATGGGATACCATCAGAGGAGATAGAAAAGGGGGATACCTTGTGCTCGATGTGAGAACACCTGAAGAGTATATCGAGGAACACCTCCCGGGAGCATACCTCATCCCTCTCCATGAGCTGGATAGAAGATCCGGAGAACTGGACCGAGGCAAAAAGATTATTACCTACTGCCGCTCAGGAAAAAGAAGTATGGGCGGGGCTATCCTCCTCTGCGCTCTAGGCTTCCCTGAGCTCTACAGTATGGAGGGGGGAATTGTACAGTGGCCTTATGAAAAAGTGAAGGGTGCCCCCCAGGAAGGAGAAGAACTGTTTAAAGAAGTAAGAGAAATTAAAGACCTCCTTCTGCTCGCCATGCAGCTGGAGAAGGCAAGTCAAACGTTTTATCACCAGAGTTCACAGCATGTGGTTCAGAAGACGCTTAAGCAATTACTGCAAGAACTTTCTCTGAGAGAGGCAGCACACAGAGAAAAACTTTATCACCATTTAAAAAAGGTATGGCCCAGCGCCCCACCTTCAGAAGAACTCAAGGAATCAACGCGTATGGAAGGGGCTCTTGCGTTACCTCAAATAGCTACACTGAGAGAAGAGAAGGTGCCTGAAGATACACTAGATATACTTGAAACAGCCCTCGCCAATGAGTGCCGGGCCTTTGATCTCTACCAGAGGATGGCAGTGCGTGTCTCACACCCCCTTCAAAAAACCTTCCGTGAATTAGCAGATGAGGAGCGAGCGCATATTGACGAACTCTCAGATCTTTTAAAAAAAGGAGTAACAGGGAGACTATAGAGCGCTGCGGGCTACGCTGAATCATGTCCCCTCTGCGAAGCTCCCCATGGGCCAAGGTGGTGAGATACTCTAACGGGGAGTTTCATCTCCGCCACTGGTATAGATCTCACACTTGGTAAAATCAATCTCTGTAGTGCAGCCCTTACATCTGTGCTTTTTGTCAAACTCATCAGAAAAAATCTCTGTCTCCTTCCCACAGATAGGACACTTACAATAAAATGAGCTTACATTCTTGAAACTCTCAAAACCAGGACAGTGTTGTGGTGTAGTCATTGGCACTCACCTCCCCTGCCAATTAGCGTGTATTCACTAAGATTTAAAACACTACCACTTTCTCACATCACCTTCAAATCGACTACTATCAATCAAAGTGCTACACCATGACGGTTGTGCCTGACCGAGCAGCTTCTGCCAGGGCATCCAGAACTTTCATGTTGCAGATGCTCTCCTCAGGAGAAAAAGCCAGTGCCTTACCTTCCAGAACAGCTCCCGCAAAATGCTCCACCATCAGCTGATACTCATCCACACCTGAGGTGAGATGTTCCCTGCCCACCTCCTCATTCCTATCCCGTACCGTGAAGACCGCATCCTTTTCCCAGGGGATAAAGGCATCGTGGGGTAACTCAATGGCACCTTTGGTACCTACCACCGTATAGGTTTGCTGTAGTGCCGTTATAAAGCTCGCTTCGAGCGTAGCCAGTACCTCACCAGGAAACCTAAGCGAACCTACCACATGCACATCAACCCCACCTGGATGATATATTGCCTGCGCTTGTACCTGGGTTGGTTCTTCATCCAAAAGCCAGCGAGCCAAACTGACGCTGTAACATCCCACGTCGAGCAGTGCCCCACCGCCCATCTCTGGTTTCATACGAATAGTGTCACCGCTTTTCAGTAGTTCTTCTCCTATATGGAAGCAAAAGGCAGATCGCACCAGGCAAGGTTTACCGATAAAACCATCTGCAACCATCTGTTTTATACGCTGGCTCCTCGGGTGAAACCGATAGGTAAATGCCTCCATCAGCAAGAGACCGGCATTGTTTGCCACATCGGCCATCTCTTGAGCTTCACCCCTATTACACGCCATCGGTTTTTCACACAACACGTGTTTATTGCTTCGGAGCGCTTTTAACGTCCAGGGGTGGTGGAGATGGTTGGGAAGTGGATTGTAGATCACATCAATTGCAGGATCATTGAGCAGGTCATCATAATCATCGTACACCTGCACAATGCGATGTGTGGTAGCCACCTGCGCAGCGTGCTCTGGTGAGCGTGTGGCCAGGGCATGTACTATTCCGTTGCATGATTTCTGAATCGCAGGGATCACACACACCCGGGCAATAGTAGCATTGCCTAAAACCCCCCATTTGATTTGTTTAGCCATCAAGCACCTCCACCGTACCTCCTTTGGCAGCCGACTTTGCCGCTGCGTCTAATAGTGTGACCACTGTCACAGCGTGCTCTAGTGGGGCTTCAATCGGCTCCCCGGTGAGAAGATGGTCGGCTAGATTGCGGTGAAAGAGATAATCTTGCCTTCTGGGCATGACTAGTTTTTGCACATCGACCCGGCCATATCGGTTACGACGGTGGAGGGTCAGCTCTGGAGGCATTTCTGTCGGGGGAATGTCATGACGGTGGAAATAGACTACTGGATCAATTTGATAGGTGGCGATATCTTGCCAATGACCAATGATAGCACCCTCGGTGCCTAGCAGATACCATTTGGGCTTGCGAATGGCTGCAATGTCGGAATGCATAAATTCCGCCTCCCGTCCATCGATAAAACGAATGTGAATGCGCTCCTGGTCAGCATTGGTGATATCGTGCCAGACTCGTTTGTGACGAGTCGCCACAACAGATGCTACCCTACCGGGCATCAAACTTACTATCCAATCGAGGTAATGGCCGCCCCAATCGTACGCGGTGCCACCAGAGATTTCACTGTGTGAGTGCCAGTAGCCACAGGGATGAGTAAAACTCCCTACAAACGTTTCCATATAGAAGAGCTCCCCTAGTAACCCCTCCCTCACTGCGTGTTTAATCGCGAGATAGTCTACATCCCAGCGCCGATTTTGGTGACAACTTAAATGAACCTTTTGTGTCTCTGCCATCTCTACCAGCACATCTGTCTCTTCACGATTGAGCGCCAGCGGCTTTTCAGATATGACATGCTTGCCCGCAGCCATCATTTGGGCACACAAGCGGGCATGGGTATTGAGCGCGGTCGCGACAATCACTAGATCAACCTTAGGATCCCCAGCGAGTTCGTCCGCTGAAGCATACACTTTTACCTCGGTAAAATCCTTTTGCGCCTGTTCAAGCCTTGTGGGATTCATATCACAAATAGCCTGGAGGCACAAACCCGGGGTGGTGGTAGCGCCAATGCCATGGAGCTGTCCAACAGAAGGCGCATAACCTAGAATGCCAACACCTAGCGTTCTCTCTGCATGAGAGAGGCCGGCCAACTGACGCACCAGACGATAGAGAATACGCTGGAAAGCAGGGTCATCATAGGCCTGCAAGGTGGTGGACGCTGCCTGTCCTGCTCCAACTGAACGGCAGGTTAATACTGGCTGATGCTGGTAGCGCCAATCAGTGTACAACATAGTCTCCACATCTGAAGCCGTAAGAGTGAAGGCACGATAATAGCCATTCACATACATAGAATCCGCTACGCGGACTGCCATCGGATGCGCGGGTTGGGTAAACAGTACCCTTAATTCAACAGGAGGGCCAATCCCGGTGGGGTGTACCCCAAAAATTTCAGGCAGGGGTGTATCCGACAGATCAACTAAGGCCAGCCACCCACCACCCGCCTGAACAAACCGGGTGAGGAGATCCACCTCGTCTCTGGAGGAGACTGTCGTCGCAGTGAGCACTACATCATAGGGTTTAAGATCAGACGGTATATGATGTGCAACATCCGGACGGATATGTGGCATCGACTGCAAGTAGTCAATCAACGACTGTAACGATGGACTTATTTCATTGACTACAAAGAGAATAGCTATGGGTGGATGTTGAATCATTGCGGACTCATTATTATCTCATTGTTGTGGAACTGTTGTCCCTTAGGAGAGGTGACCACGCTGCTATGACTTCAGTCGCCACTGCGAGCCATCCTTGGTATCCTCGATCAGGATATTAAGATGTGCCAGACAATCTCGTATGGCATCGGCTTCCGGCCATTTCTCCTGTTGTCTGAATTGCGACCTCAAGGTAAGGAGTTCTTCAATGAGAGGGGCAAGATATCGAGCAGTGCGTGGCGGAGAGGAGGTGAGTTCCGATCCCAAGAGAGCAATCATATCCCGCTCGACCTCCCTGGCTTGGGAAATGAACTCTTCGCTCTCCTGCTCTTGTGCTTTCCAGAGGAATCCATCCAGTTCTAAAAGGGCGCTGGTAATCTCTTCTGGAACATGCGTATCAAGACCATGTTGAAAAGCTGAGCGGAGCGCATGAACCCTATCCCAGAATGAATTTTCCGTCACCTTACTACCCTGCGCGTGAGTGTGAGCTACCATAGGTGTCGCGTACCATTGTGGTTTCATATCTCCGCCTCGGAGAACTTCTATCGAAAGGGATTCACCCTTTTCAAAGGTTATCTCAGCATCCCGCCTACGCAAAGTCACCTGGCCGATGCCTTTAATGCTCATTTCCCCTTTTTCAAGATCAATAATGCAGGCGGTGTGCTCATCTAACCCTAGAATGGATACCTCTTCTGAAAGAAGAGTCTCCAGCCTCTTAAAACGTGGTTCTCCCATATAGCAAAACCGGGTGTCGTGGGTTCCTCCCTCAGCGTTGTTCCAATGAGGAATCACTACTAGGTCAAAACCAAAATGCCCAAGGATGTCTATTCCCTTTACCCAATGGAGGTCTTCTCCTACCTTATAGATTTCATACACGGGAAGGGTAAAGCGGCCTATGGTCAGCGCGGCGGCGCTGGCAGCTACCAGGCAGCCACCTGCTTCAATTCTCTTCTTGAGGATATCCGGTATGGGTGTCTGTTGCCACTGCCGTACCGCGTAGGTTGGACTTCCGGGACCGATCAAGATAAAATCTGCTTCCCGTAGGGTGTGAAATGCCTTTTCTGCCTCATAGGGAGAAGTGATTTCAGAAGATTTAAATGAAGCTACCGCCAATGAATACTGGATATGAGAGGAAAAATAGTCTACTGCTTTCTGTGATAAAGGATCGACATTGAGCTGAAATCCGGCCGGGGTATCTAGAAATACCGCATGTGGGGCGTCGTTGAACCCTGCGAGCAGTTCTTTATGGATCTCAACCATAGTCGCAGTCAGCTCACCGGAACCCATCAGAACAATCTTGCCTTTCGCTACAGACATCCCCCAACCCCTCTTAAAACTATTTCAAGGTAAATCCCTCACTGCCTGATTTCCTCCGGGAACCTCCTGTATACCTAGTGGCTGAACGAAACCCTCTCACAGTCCACCGGCTGTCATTTCGAAGGAGCGAAGCGACTGAGAAATCTCATGTAAATTCAGAGATTTCTCCCGGAGTTTACCTTGCGCAAAACTGAAGGGGTCGAAATGACACTAGAGCCAAAACAGGTTTTGGTTCGGACACTAACTATGATTCCCACTGCCTGAGTACCATCATGGGGACACCTGAAATTGCTCTACTCATAATCCTGTGGGTATATCTATGAACACGGTCTTTACCTTAAACTTTTTTCTTATCAATGCAGAGAGAGCCTTTACACCCAGTATTTCGGTGGCGTGGTGACCACCGAACAGTACATGTATGCCTGCGTCTTTTGCCGCATGATACAGATCAGCGATTTCACCCGTCAAGAAAAGGTCGACCCCCGCACTCACCGCCTCATGGAAGGCCCTGCCTCCTCCCCCACTCACTACCGCAACGGTTTTTACCTTCCTTTTTCCAAAGGGCAGCACGGTACACTGAGTATGCAAACCCCGGCATAGCTTTCTCTCAATCTCTTTCAGCGGCACCGCACGATTGAACTCTCCAATCCACCCTACACTCTTTCCCTCAATCTTGCAAAACTCACTTCGTATGCGCGCGCCAAGCAGTTTCAAAAGCTGAGCGCTATTGCCCACTACTCGGTGCCGGTCAAGCGGAAGGTGAGCAGCGTAGAGTGAAATGTCATGGCGCCACAGCACCTCTACTCTTTTCTTGAGTGCCCCGATTAAACGGGGGTCCATCGTTTTCCAAAAGATCCCGTGGTGAACAACAATCAGATTAGCCTTCAGTGCAACAGCCTGGTTAAAAGTCTCAATACCTGCATCAGCGGCAAAGAGAATTATGCTAATCTCCTGCGTTCCCTCATACTGCAGGCCGTTCCAGCTGGAGTCCTTGATACTGTCAATCTCAAGGTAACGGTCGAGGAAACCTACCATCGTGTTAATCTTTACCATAAAAGAGGATCGTAAATGGATTGGGTTAACCGATTACGTGGTATCTTGGAAGGAAAGTATAGATAAATTGCTTTTGTATGTCAATAAGATGTAATCACCCGCTGATCAACTGGTTCCTATATAAGGTTAAACTCGTTCACCTCAGCAGCGGTAGCCATGGCAGATGGTTTTGCAGAGCATCATGAGTATGGGTAATGATGATGGTCTCGTCAATAATTATTTACCTAAAAAGCTGGAACCATGGGGCATCACACATACAGGACACTCAGGGGCATATCCAGCAGCGCTATACCCGGTCATACCACCTGCGACACTAAAAACAGTAGTAAACCCGTTTAATCTAAGAATGCTCGCACCCATGCTTGATCTAATACCGGTGCTGCACACTAACACCACAGTTATTTTTTTATCAAGTTCCTGATATCGCATCCTGAGATCCTGAACCGGTATATTAATTGAATTCCTCACGTGGTAACCTTTATATTCCGCCGGAGCACGAACATCAACCAGGGTCATAGCCTGACCACTGGTGGCCATTCTATGCAGTTCTTCTACAGATAGTTGTGGTACATGCCCCGTTGAAAAACCAGCTTTTGCCCATTCGGACATGCCTCCTTCAAGATATCCTATAGTCCGGTCAATGCCCACACGTCTCAACCACACAGATGCATCATATGCCTGTCCCGGATCTGCTGATACCAGAAGTACATCCTTATCCGGAGGTATAATCCAACCCGCAAATGTAGCAAAATTTCCCCTGAAATCAATATGGTAGGAACCAGGCACATGCAGGCCGCCAAAGGACTCAAAAGTACGCGTATCCAGTACGACTGTAGTATCCTGTTGTACCCTATTACGAAATTCAGCAGGGGCAAGAGGATGTAACGCGGGAAGATCTTTAATCAAACGGGGTCCTTGTCCATTGATTGCACTGCACCGGCTGAAATGATCTGGGGCAGCAGGCATATTCATTGTCAGGGATTTGATAAACTCCTCTTCATCGCTGATTTGCAGTGCAGAATTGTAGAGTCTTTCATAACCTATAGTACTGGTCCGCTTCGCACCCATAGCCCTTCCGCAGAGCGAACCCGCACCGTGAGCAGGAAACACCTCACAAAAATCAGGTAGTGTAAGTATCTTTTTATGCAGGCTCTTGTACAGTTTTGATGCCAGTTCCCTTGCTCTGCCCGGAAAAAGGTCGGGCCGACCCACATCCCCTACAAAGAGAGTATCCCCACAGAAAAGACCTGCAGGTTCTTCACCTCTCCCACGATCAATCACCACATAACTGATATGTTCAGGGGTGTGCCCTGGTGTTTCAAGGACTTTTACTGTCATATCTTCTATGGCAAAGGTGTCTCCTTCAGAAACGCCCAGATGACTAAATGTGCATTGAGCAGATTGTGGCACATAAATAGTAGCACCGGTCTTTTCAGCAAGCTCAAGATGACCAGAAATAAAATCAGCATGCAAGTGGGTTTCTAAGATATGGGTTATCTTCATCCCCATGTCATGCGCCGCATCAATGTATATCTGCACGTCACGACGGGGATCAATGATAGCACACGTCTTAGTGCCACCCAGAAGATATGAGCTATGGGCAATTCCCTTTATAAAAAATTGTTGTATAAACATGCTGCTCCTCCTATAGAGTTAGTACTACCTGGTGTCTGCCATTCTGCCATAGAAAACTTTGGGAAACGTCATATACCTTTCCTTCGCAGGCAATAAATGCCGGTGCCCCACCCTTGCTGTTGTATTGACTAAGTGCTTCGATTCGCAATTACAGTGAAGTATTTTGGGAGAATTCCTATAGGCAATGGCTCACTCAGCACTACGTCCTGAGTAAATAAATTCGTAACCGAATTTATGAATCGAAGGACTAAGTTCACTCGCCTTTATCCTGTTGGCATCAGCGGCGGCGTGTAACGCCGTCCGCTGCATGCCCTGGTTAGCTGATTATGATGCCTATTTGGGTATTTCACTGAGCGGAATACCAAGCGCGTCAGCCACTCCTTTGCCATAGGCAGGATCGGCCTTCAAGCAGTGGTTTATATGGCGGATTTGGATTTCCCTTGGCGCATTCCCTATGGCACGGGCCGTGTTGCCGAAAAGAGCCTTTTTCTGCTCCGTGTTCATCAGGCGAAAGAGCAAGCCAGGCTGGCTGAAATAGTCCTCGTCCTCACGGTGGTTCCAGTGGTCAGCTGCTCCCTCAAGACTGAGGGGTGGTTCGGCAAACGCCGGCTGCTGTTTCCACTCGCCGTAGCTGTTGGGCTCATAGCCTAAAGTGCTGCCATGGTTGCCATCCACCCGCATGGCCCCGTCGCGGTGGTAACTGTGGAAAGGACAGCGGGAGGCATTTACCGGGATCAGATGGTGGTTGACGCCTAGTCGGTAGCGCTGGGTATCACCGTAGGAGAACAGTCGTCCCTGTAACATCTTATCCGGTGAGAAACCGATACCCGGCACCACATTGGCCGGGTTGAAGGCCGACTGTTCGACCTCGGCGAAGTAGTTTTCAGGGTTGCGGTTCAGTTCCATTATCCCCACTTCGATGAGGGGGTAGTCCTTGTGGAACCACACCTTCGTGAGATCAAAGGGGTTGTAGGGGCAGGTCTTGGTATCCTTCTCCGGCATCACCTGAATGAAGAGCTTCCACCGCGGGAAATCCCGCTTCTCGATGCTTTCGTAGAGATCGCGCTGATGGCTCTCCCGGTCTTTCCCAACGAGAGCCTCGGCCTCCGCGTCGGTCAGGTTCTTGATGCCCTGCTGGCAGACCAGATGGAACTTGACCCAGTGCCGTTCTCTCTTGGCGTTAATGAGGCTGAAAGTGTGGCTGCCGAATCCATGCATGTGGCGGAAGCTTGCGGGGATGCCCCGGTCGCTCATGACGATGGTGACCTGGTGCAATGCCTCGGGCAAAGAGGTCCAGAAGTCCCAGTTGTTCTTGGCACTCCGCAGGTTGGTACGCGGGTCGCGCTTTACTGCATGGTTGAGATCGGGGAACTTCAGGGGATCACGCAGGAAAAATACGGGAGTGTTGTTGCCAACCAGATCCCAATTTCCTTCCTCCGTGTAGAACTTGACGGCGAACCCACGGATGTCACGCTCTGCATCTGCTGCGCCGCGCTCCCCTGCCACAGTGGAGAAGCGGGTGAAAAGGTCAGTCTTCTTACCGACTTCCGAGAATATTTTCGCTTTGGTATAGCGGGTGATGTCGTGAGTGACAGTAAAGGTGCCATACGCACCAGAACCCTTGGCATGCATTCTCCGCTCAGGGATGACCTCACGGTCGAAGTGGGCGAGTTTTTCCAAAAACCAAACATCCTGCAGCAGCATCGGGCCGCGAGGCCCGGCGGTCATGACATTCTGATTGTCAGGAACCGGCGCCCCAGCGTTTGTGGTCAATTTCTTCTTTTCGTCTTTCATCCTCTTTCTCCTTTCGCTTTTGGTTCAGCTAACCAAATGATCATTTTCAAGGAATTGGAATTTTATTTTTTTTCGCAATGCAAGCTTTTTATCTTCCATACGACACAATACTAATTAAGAATATTTCTTAATAGGTAGAATATTTTTAATGCAATGTCAAGTTGCCAACATCACTTCTGAATATCTAAAATGATACAGGGAGGACTTTCATCAGATTTCTAACTTCACTTTATGGAGGCATCTAAGAGGTAAGAAGTGTCGAGGGTTCTTGCCAAATTGACTTAAGCATTGTAGCCTTCCTTACCAAGTAAATTTTTCTACCTGACTCTAAAAAAATCCACCTTTTTATACAGCCTTTCAAGTTGATTCCTGCTCGGGTCATTGGAGTTAAGTATCCCTATTTTTAAATTAGTCTCTACCCCCTCCCTTAAATCCACGAGCAGTGATGCTTCATTGAGATATACTCCATTGAAATTAATATAGAGACCGCCTGAAAAAGGGGTTCTGTTTAAAGGATGCATAAAGTACCACTCCTTTATTTTACTCGTTTTTCTCCAGGGAGCAAAAAGAGCGGTACCAATATGAGTACTCGATGCCACCCCGAATTCTTCCACGAGCTCCTGGCTCTTTTCCTTTGAAACTTCATTTGAGAGAAAACCGACGTAAGCCTTACCCGGCAGGTTATTCCACTCTTTCGCTAAAGTGGTCACTCCCTTTATAAGAAACCTAAAAGTTCTGAATGTCTTCAGATGGAAGCTATCTAACGGAAAGAAAAAATGCACATTGTGGGGGAAAGAGGCGAGAGATTTTTGTAATACCTCACGCAACCCTTTCTGAGCAGTGCTCTCATACAAACTCTTTAGCTTCGGCTTCCCAACCAGATGTATTCCATTAGTCATGAGATATACTACCCTCGCTCGTTCCGCTGCGCACATTACAATGGGCATAAACCCGGGGTGAAGTGTAGGTTCTCCTCCTGTAATGGTGATGTCGCCAACTCCTCTCAGCTCATCAAGCAGATCGATAACCACTCTCTCATCCATTCGGGTGTGGTGCTGAGCAGGACCTGACTTAAAAGAACAGTGAGCACAGTTAAGCTGACACTCGTTGGTAATATAGAGGAACGCAAAAGAGTGGTTGTCACTCTGGGCGTTCAATCTCCTTACCAGTGGCGAAGGAGCGGTAGGTATTTTATTCGTCTTCATTTTAACTAGGTACCTTCCTTTTAATAACTTCACACCTGTGGTATTACTCTCAATGCTATCCTAAATAATAGCTATACTAGTGTCAATGGTATTTGCCTTTTTCCTATGGATTTTGTTACTTTGATGGTATAGTAAATGCGATTTTTCCCCTAAGTGTCATCATAGTTACTATAGTAAACGACTAAAGAAAGTTGTCATTGCGAGGAGCTTTAGCGACGAAGCAATCTCATGAGATTACTTCGCTCCGCTCGTAATGACACCTCTTATGTCAATTTATTAAAGTCGCTCACTATAATTACACAAGGAAGATCCCTATGGCAAGCAAATGTAATTTCTGCACCATTAGAAAAACTACCATCCTTGCTGATTTAAAGGAAAAAGATCTTAATCGAATTGAAAAGCTCATTACCGAAAAAACCTTCCCCAAAAAGCATATCATCTTCTGGGAAGGTGATCAGGTAGACACCATCTACCTTATTAAGAGAGGAAATGTAAAACTTTATAAAACCCAGTCCGACGGGCGCAGCCAAATTTTAAAAATCGATGGTACCGGAGGTATTTTAGGATTTGACTCCCTCTTTGGTACTCACTACCTCGCCACTGCGGAAACTATCTCAGAGAGCGTGCTTTGTCAGATTAAGGCAAAGGATTTTCGTGCATTGCTGGAAAAAGAACCCGCCATCAACCTCCGGCTACTACAAGCATTGTCCAGAGAAATGGAAAAAAATGAAAATCTTCTCTTCACCCTGGGCACCAGAACTGCCAAGGAAAGGCTTTCCTTTTTTCTCCTCACCCTCTATAACTCCCAATGCAACTGCGAAGAGAATCCCAAAAAGATTAATCTCCTTATCTCCCGACAAGAGATATCAGAACATCTGGGAATGAAGCAGGAAACTGTCATTAGAAATTTATCTACACTTAAAGCTGAAAAGATAATCAAGATTAAAGGAAAGGAGATTATTATCACTAATCCCCAGACCCTTGAAAAGATTGCCCAAGGCTCTTTCACAACATCTTGATAGTGACTACCTCATCCCCTATCCCTATTAAATAAAAACATCTGTTTATGAAAATCAGGTCTTTCGAATTCAACCTAAGAGAACTGGCAGGCTCCATGGGGGACTTTGGTACCCTCTTCCCTTTGTCAATCGGCTATATCGTCGTCTGCGGCCTCAATCCAGCTGGCTTTTTGGTGATGATGGGTCTTGCTAATATCGTAACTGGTCTCATCTATCGTCTGCCCATGCCTATTGAACCTATGAAGGTACTCGCAGTAGTCGCCATTGCCCAGCACTGGTCACCTTCTCTGGTATATGCATCTGGCTTTGCCATGGGAGTCATCTGGTTTCTTTTTGCCCTCACTGGCATTATGAATGTAATTGCGAAAGTAACCCCTCATTCAGTCACCCGCGGTATTCAGGTTACATTAGGTGTGCTCTTAGCCATTGAGGCAGTCAAAATGATCTCCACCTGGTGGATTCTCGGCATTATCTCAATCATACTGGTAATAGCACTACGAGAAAATCGTTACGCCCCTGCAGCTATCGTACTTATTCTTATGGGAATAACAATAATAGCTGTTAAAGGACAACTGAACCAAATTAATCCATTTCAATTCAGTCTTCCTCCACTTACCGGTTTCACTTTTAAAGAAGTATGGCAGGCTCTTCTACTGGCAGGTTTTGCCCAAATTCCACTCACCGCCACTAACGCAGTAATCGCCACTGCATCTTTAATCAAATCATACTGGCCAGATAAACCGGTAAGTGAAAGGAAGCTTTCCCTCAATATGGGCATTATGAATCTGATTATCCCTTTTATTGGGGGTATGCCCATGTGCCATGGGGCGGGCGGTCTGGCAGGTCAGTACTATTTTGGAGCACGTACCGGTGGTACCAATATTATGGAAGGGGTTATTGAAATTACCTTGGGACTTTTCCTTGCCACCTCTATTGCCACGTTATTCGGGCTATTTCCTCTCGCCATCATTGGGGCAATGATGTTTCTGGTAGGAATCGAGCTCACCAAGTTTGCTAAAGACGTTCACTTCGACAGAGATCTCATCTCACTTCTTACAACAGTAGTAATTTCCCTCCTCACTAATATGGCCTATGGCTTTGTGTGTGGTTGTGTAGTTTACCACACGGTTCAACGTTTTCTAAGAAAGAACCTCTAACTGATCTTAGACAGTTACGAAAAAATAGTTCAGTGATATTAAGCACATAAGTT
>CAYYOQ010000035.1:0-13221 GCA_964473235.1 uncultured Thermodesulfobacteriota bacterium
GTCAGCAGCAACCACCCGCGCGGTAAAGGAGCGGTTGTCTGACAGCGTCACAATAACATTGGTAGCGCGCGCAACTACATGCTCATTGGTAATCACATATCCACTGGGGTGAATGATGATGCCAGATCCCAGTGATTGGCGGGAGCGCTGGGGAGGCTGAGCGTCAAAGAAGTTCCCGAAGAACTCATCCATAAAAGGATCATAGCTCCTGAAGGGATTAGACCTGATAATCTCTTCGGTCGATATGTTCACTACCGCAGGAGATACTTTCTGCACCGCATCGACGACGGGGGTAATCCGGAGATTATCGGTCTGCGCCTGGAGGTAAGTGGAGCACAATAAAAAGCTGATTGAACCAAGCAAAGTAATCTTTTTCATACTGTCTATTACTCACTCTCCCGGTACTATAGCTTACACTCTCCCGAAATCATCTTCGATCCGTTCAATGTCATCTTCTCCGAAATACTCACCCTCCCGCTCTCTTCTTCCCCTTACCCCTCATCAGAAGTGACACACTCCCTCCCATAACCATACCTATTAAGAGCGTAATAAAGATTACAATAGTTCCACTTGTTTTAAAAGACCACAAGAGAAACTGAATCGTCACCACCTCATAGTTTTGTGCAGAAAAGATGATGAGTACTATCAGTACAAGTACGACGAGTATCCACTTCCAACTCATCTGCGTCTCTCCCTCAGTCTAAAGCCACTTCTTACTTCTGAAATACACCACCATCGCAGCTCCCAGGGCTACCATAACGGCCAAAAGCAGAAAATATCCCCAGCGCCACTCTAGCTCCGGCATATATTTGAAATTCATGCCATAGATCCCCGCGATAAAGGTGAGCGGTATGAAGATGGTCGCAATAATGGTTAATACCTTCATCACCTCATTCATCCTGTTGCTCACACTGGAGAGGTAGGTATCAACCATGCCCGCGATGATATCACGTGAGATCTCGACGGTGTCGATGATCTGAATGGTATGATCATAGATGTCTCTTAAGAACACTTTAGTGGATTCCCTGATGAGCGTTGATTCGCCCCGTTCCAAACCATTTATTACCTCCCGTAGTGGCCACACCGCCCGGCGTAAAAATATCATCTCTCCCTTCAATCGGTGAATCTGCCTAAGCACGCCGGGTGAAGGATTATCTACCACCACCCCCTCAAGTCCCTCTATCTCTTCGCCGAGTTTCTCAAGCACAATGTAGTAGTTATCGACAATAGCATCAATCAGCGTATAGGCGAGGTAATCTGCGTTCATTTTCCTAATCAAACCCTTGGCAGTTCTTATTCTCTCTCTAATGTGACTAAATACATCTTCCTCGCGCTCCTGAAAGGAAATGACAAACGTTGAGCCGATTACCATACTCACCTGTTCGCCTTTTACCCCTTTGCCCTTCTCATCATAGGAGAGCATTTCTAGCACAACATAGAGATACTCTCCAAAATTCTCTACCTTTGGGCGTTGCCCGGTGGTGAGAATATCCTCTAACACAAGCGGATGTAAATTAAAATGTGTCCCGATTTTCTCGATCAGCTCAACCTGATGAATTCCATCAATATCAATCCAGGTCACCCGGTCGCTATCCCGGTAGGGAAAACACTCTTCAACGGTTGCTACCTCCCTCTCCTCAAAGTGCAACTCATCATAGTCAAAGACAGTGATTCTTACCTTATCGGTCTTTTTTACCCCTATGTGAACCAGCGCTCCTGGGAGAAGACCTATCTTCTTTGATCTTTTTCTAACGTATCGTGGCATCTCCACTCACCTCTCTTCACCGCATACCAAGGGTGTACTTTCACTTTCGATTTACCCTCAGCAAATCTAAAAAACCCTTTTTATACCATGCCTCTCGCGCGGGGAAGATGCCCTCGCTCACAAATCTGACATCCTCTATGGTATAGAAGGCCTGAGGATTAAACTTGTTAATGATTTCCACCACCTTCTCCAAATCCTGACGTTTTACTATTGAATAAATTACCTTCACCTTGCCAGTGACCCCCTGGGCATCGACACTAGTAACCCCATAGTTCTGTAAGCTCAGATATTCTACTAATTCAGAAGCATCCACCCTGGTGATAACCCGAATCAGCGCTACTCCCAGAGATAACTTATCTACAATGGAAATGCCTACAAACGTTCCCATGGCGAAACCGCCAGCGTACGCCACATAGCACATCACATTAGTCAGATTCTTCATAATCTGGCCAATGGCAAGAAGCCAAATCAATACTTCAAAAAATCCCACCAGGGGAGCAATCCACTTCATGCCTCGAGAAATAAATATCACCCTGAGTGTCCCAAGGCTCACATCGACAATCCGCGCAAGAAAAATAAGCAAAGGCAAAATGCCCCATTTAAACAATACCGAATCCAAGAGCAACTAACTCCCCATGCAGCATTATTGTGACAATCCATAAAAATTATCAACTACAGTTTAAAAATATCTCACAAGTCTAATGTAAATGCTGCATAGCTGCTTCACCTTACTCTTCCACCGAATTGAAAGTTCACCACGCCTCAGATAGAGAGCAGTTAAAAAGAGTTACCGTATGCTAAAGTGAAGATCTGTGTGCGTAACAGCCAGTGGTAGCACTAGGTGAGTCCCCACTCTGCGGCAAGGGTTCGACTGGGAAGCTCCCACACGGCTCGGTGCAGCGCTGCCATGCATGCTGGATCATATAAAAGCTCTATTTTCTGAGATGGTGTGAGATTATGTGGACCTAGGATAAGCGCTTTATCCCGCAGTTTTTGGCGGCGTTTGGCAATGCGGGGGGAAATCTTCCGATCCTTACGTAGCAAGACTATATGGAGGTTATTGACAAAGGGATCTATCACCGCACGGGCAAATCCCCGTACCCCAGGCAGTGGTGCAGAACCGTTTCCACGCTGTTCTTTAATGTTGCTTTGAAGCCAACGCAGTTCCTGGGGGGGAGTGACCTCTTCAGGGATACGCAGAAGGCCTAGCTTTAAAAGTGCCCGGCCTAAGCTCGCGCGGCTGGTTAACACCGAGAGGGGTATGGAACATGCGAGAGCAACAATAATAGGAGTAAGCCACCAGAAGAAGGTTCTGTTCACTATGAATACCACGATACCCCAGACTATGGCTAAGAGCGTACTGCCGCCATGATAACGAATCGCCTCACTCCAGGTAGTTCCTCGGTCATCCCGTGGCTGCGAACTCCAGCCAATCTGCCTCCCCAGCAGTGTCAATAAGATAAACCTGCTATGCGAGAGCATGCGGACAGGGGCCAAGAAGGTTGCAAGAATACTCTCTACCACCACACTCAGGATTAATTTCAAGGGTCCTCCAAATAAACGGGCTTTCCCTCTATGGCAAAGGATGAGCACGATACTTAACAGTTTCGGCATAAACAAGATCAACGCGGTGGCAAAGAGCAGGGCTATCGACCACTCCGGATGCCATACCGGCCAGTTGGGAAAGAGACTCTTGGTCTTGGTAAAGTACACCGGCTTGCGCAGCACCTCGTATATGGCCTCTGCGGTACTTAAGCATAGAAAGATACACCAGAGCAGGGCAGACATATAGGACATCACTCCGTTAAGAAAGAGCGCACGATGCACCGGGCACAATCCCTTGGTGAAGAGAAGTCTTAAGTGCTGCAGGTTGCCCTGGCACCAGCGGCGATCACGCTTCAGCTCATCCAGCAGCGTGGGAGGCATCTCCTCGTAACTCCCTTCTAGATCATAGGCAAGCCACACTGCCCATCCACCACGGCGCATCAGTGCAGCCTCGACAAAATCATGACTGAGAATGTCACCTCCCAGTGGGGGCTTTCCGGAGAGCCGGGAAAGGAGACAGTTTTTCATGAACGGCTCAACCCGGATAATAGCATTGTGTCCCCAGTAGTGCGCATCACCCAGCTGCCAGAAATGGAGGCCAGCGGCAAATAAAGGGCCATACACATTGTTTGAAAACTGCTGCACGCGAGCGATGAGACTCATCCGTCCCTGTCCCTTGGGCACCGTTTGCAAAATACCCACACTCAGGTGCTGCTCCATGATTTCCACCATGCGCACTATAGTAGCTCCACTCATGATGCTATCAGCGTCCAAAACGATCATGTACGTAAAATCACGTCCCCAGCGACGGCAGAAATCAGCAATATTGCCACTCTTACGTTTAATATTGACCCTGCGTCGCCGATAAAAGATTCGACCAAAGGCATTGAGAGAACGGCAGAGGTGAGCCCAACCGAGCTCCTCTTCAACCCACACATCAGGATCATTGGTATCACTCAAGATGAAGAAAGAAAACTGTTCCAGTCGCCCGGTAAGCTCGACGGACTTATAGATAGTTTTTAACCCCGCCAAGATCCTCGCGGTATCTTCATTACAAATGGGCATAAGGACGGCAGTACGTGGGGGCACACCCATCTTGGGGGCAGAGGTGACGGGCTCGGCCGGAATGGAAAAACGGTGGAATCGACGGACAAGCATCAAAAAACCCACTAACGTGGTCCAAAATCCAATGGATATCCAACCGAAGAGCAAAGTGAAGAAGATGACAATGGCTAATTCTATGCGGGTGGTACCGCGATGCGGCAGTACATAGGCCATATACCCACTGGCAAAAAAGGTGGGAACAGTAATCAGCAAAAGGAGCACAATCCTACGCCAAAAAGCAATCCTCATCCATGAACCAAACTGTGCAGGACTCATAGGCAGCTCTTTTTATTGAACCACAAAAGCCCAGAAGAGACTTAAAAATAAAAATAACATGAGAAGTAAAAAAACAGGTTGGAACAACAACCGTACCGGTACAAAGATAGCTTTGAGAAACAGTTCCACCAGGTACATAAAGATAGTCCACACCGTAGTATGGTCAAACTCACACTGGGCAATGAAACCACGATTAAGTGGAGGGGTGTTGTGCAGGCCATTCCAACTACTACCGAGAAGAGAAGGTAAGTTGGGGTGGGTTCCATACTGGGCCCTGCTCTGTTCGCTGAGCAGCTCTTTCACTGCGTGCATAGCAGCGGGAATCGCACCACTCTCAGTCACCTTCGACTTAGCACGATTGAGCGCCTCAAGGGCAAGGGTGAGTCGCTCATTACCAGGAACATGTAATATCTTGAGGTAGAGTAGTACCCTCTCCTGAGCAATCTCCCATTCTTCAGTTGAGGAATCCGCACCGGAGTAAGATTCTTCCTTCTGCGGAGATGAACCAGAACCAGCCTGTGAGTGAGAACTCGCTTGATTCTTAGTGGTCGGCATCATCAGAAACGAACTCCGTAACTCCAGGTTTCGGTGAGTATACTATAACCCCGCCTTAAAAATGCGCGCAGCTCAAGAATGGGCTTTTTGTCAGGCATCACCCTTTCCACCAGCGTTTCATTCCTCTCCGGCTGTATTTGAAACACCAGGCGCCAGCCTCCCGTCACCCTGTTTCTAAAAACCTGCTGCTCCACCAGCTTGAATCCCTGACCGACAGTAATCACCCCTTCAACCACCTCATCATCCTTGAGCGTTTCAAGCTCACCACCCTCAAAGTCAACAATAAACTTTCTCATATCTTGCCCTTTGCCTTTAGAGGTACGAGTAGCAACCACTCGGCCTCCTGGCGGGCGGGTCTGCGCAGGGAAATGCCAGCTCATGGTATAGGCATAGGAAACAGGTTGCAGTGGCAGTGGACACGCTTCCGGTTTCCAAAATGCTACGATGTTATCGTGAATTTCTATTTCCGAGGGGATCTGGATAAGTTCTACACTGCCCTTGCCCCACTCGCCCTTAGGACTAATCCACACACTTGGGCGCAACTCATAGCGGGTTTCTAAATCCTGATAGTGATCAAAATTCTGGTCACGCTGGATAAGCCCGAAACCTGCTGGATTGTCCGATTGGAACGCATGAACTCTCAGGTCCGAGGGATTGACCAACGGTCGCCATAGCCACTCGCCACTCCTCAATGCCAGCTGCAGCCCATCGGAATCGTGTATCTCGGGACGAAAATCATCGATAGGGCGGGCGTTAGTGTTCTCGCCGTAGTAAAACATGCTGGTGAGTGGTGCAATGCCCAGCTTCGCTACCGGCTTTCGCAAAAACACTGTACTCTCCACCTCTGCCACAGTCTCCTTACCGGGGTGAATTACATAACAGTAGGCCCCGGTGGCACGTGAACTGTCGAGCAGTGCATACACTGTTAACTGGGTATCATTAGGACCTGGCTTTTTGAGCCAGAATTCCTTAAAAAAGGGGAATTCCTCACCTGAGGGTTCAGCCGTGTCGATAGCAAGACCTCGTGCTGACATACCATATCCCATATTGACGGCAACAGCGCGAAAGTAGCTGGCACCTACAAATACTATCACCTCGTCTTTGTAATTTTTTTTGTTATTGATATCATAGTGCACCCTTAAACCAGCAAATCCTGTATCAATTGGCACCTTCGATTTAAAGTCATTGGCTCCATAGTCAAAAAGTTCCGGTGAGAATGGAAACACTTCCACTTTGGAAGGCCCGATGACGTTAACCTTCACCGAGCGGTCGTAGTAGAGACCCGGATGGAAGAACTGAACTTCAAAAGGCAGGCCTTCATTTCTCCAAAGAGAGTTTTCCGTTTTAAATCTGATATCACGCCACTGATCATAGGTAATGCGAAGGAGAAAGTCTGCAAGCTGACCCGCAGGATTCTGAAATGGTTTACTGGCAAGCTCCTGAGCTTTATCCACCACATTTTTCATGCTGAATACTGCTTTAATCGGTTTAGGTTTTTTCGACAGGGACACGGCCAGTGCACTCGATTGAACCATTAGTAAAAAAATAGAGAACACTAGCATTCCCTTCCAGCGTCGATTAGTCAGCCAATCAATTGTAAAAGTACTCACAGAAATTCCCCTTTGTATAAGAGCGATGAGGCTTTAAAAATATACCTAGTAGCTATAATTCTCCCTACCATGAATTGGTATGAATATAATAACAAGACTCATAAAAAGCAAAAAAGCTTACAGTGAATAATTTTATATTATTCAAGAGGTTAATTTACAATATAAAAATTTTTTAATCAATAAAAATATAATCTTTGTTCCAGAAATACATTCGTTTTTCTAACGAGTTACCTTTATAAATCTACTCTCCGGTAGAAAAGCTTTTTAACCATCTCAGTGGCTATAATATACACTACCACAATTACACCCATCATGAGAAGAAAAGATACGGGGAGTGGTTGAAACCCGAGTACCTTTGCGATAGGGGTATAGGGTAAGCCCAAGGTCAGTACCATAATCAGCAGTGTGGCAATCACTAGATACTTCCCGGGTTTACTTTTAAAAAAGGGTTTCCTCGTGCGAATGACCAGTACAATCACGGAAGCCGAAACAACTGATTCGACAAACCAGCCGGTTCTAAATTGATCTACCGTTGCGTGGAGGATGAGCAAGAGAACCCCGAAGGTGAGATAATCAAATAGTGAACTCACCACACCGAAGGTAGCCATAAAATTTCGAATAAATCTAATATTCCAGCGCCGAGGCTGTGTTATTAATTCCTCATCGACACTGTCGGTAGCAATCGTCATTTCAGGAAAATCAGTGAGAAGGTTAGTAAGGAGAATCTGCTTAGGAAGCATGGGAAGAAACGGTAAAAAGAGCGATGCTCCGGCCATACTAAACATATTACCAAAATTGGCACTGGTTGCCATAAATACATATTTGAGGGTGTTCGCAAAGGTGGTCCTTCCTGCCTGTACCCCTTGCACCAGCACACTGAGATTTTTTTCGAGTAGTACCAGATCAGCAGCTTCTTTAGCAACATCGGCGGCACCTTCAACCGAGATACCTACATCAGCAGCATGGAGTGCCGAGGCATCGTTAATGCCATCGCCCATGTATCCCACCACATTGCCTGCTTTTTTGAGCGCAAGAATGATGCGCTCTTTCTGATTAGGTTCAATTTCAGCGAAGACGTCCACGTCAACCACATGTTTGAGCAGCGCGCCCTCGCTCATCTGGCGGAGGTCTGGCCCTGTGATGACTTTTGTATTCGATAGTCCCATCTGTTGACTGACGTTGGCTGCTACTAGGTGGTTATCTCCCGTGATGATCTTCAGTGAAACGCCGAGGTTTTTCAGGCTGACAATGGTCTCGATGATATTGGGCTTTGGCGGATCAAAAAGAACAAGGAATCCTAAAAACGTCATGCCTGCTTCGTGGTCTTTGCTCATGAGTGACACAGATCCCACATTCTTGTAAGCGACGCCTAGCGTACGAAATCCCTTATTACTGAACTCCTCAAAGTGCTGCTGGATCCGTTCCCGCACCACGGCGATATCGACGATTGTTCCCCCTCCAGTTTCCGCTGATGAACAGACGGCGAGCACATTCGGCAGCGCACCTTTGGTCACCATCAGATGTGTATCATCTTGTGAAACCAGGATACTCAATCGCTTACGAAGAAAATCATATGGGATTTCGTCCTGCTTCCGGTAGCCGGACAGGTCAAACTGGCGATAGGTGCGGATGGCTTCATCGATCGGATTCGTAAAGCCTGTTTCGTAAAAAGCATTGAGATAAGCGTGCAGAAGAACTTTATCGCTTGGAGTGCCTTCCACATCAAGGGCGGATTGTAAGTGCACGATCCCTTCGGTCAGGGTACCGGTTTTATCGGAGCAGATCACATTCATGCTGCCGAAGTTTTCAATCGAGGCGAGCCGTTTGACAATCACCTTCTCGTGAGCCATCCGTTTGGCACCATGAGCAAGGTTGATACTGATAATCGCTGGCAACAATTGCGGGGTTAGCCCAACAGCGAGTGCCAAGGAAAAAAGAAAGGAGTCTAGGACCGGACGTGCCAAATAGACGTTGATGGCAAAGATGGCTACCACCAGCACCAACGTAACTTCCATGAGAAAATAACCAAATTGCCGTATGCCGTGTTCAAATTCCGTTTCCTGCGGCCTGAGTTTTAGCCGCTCGGACACCTTGCCGAACTCGGTTTCCTTGCCCGTGCGTATAACAAGTGCCTTTGTGCTGCCACTCACCACGTGGGTTCCCATAAAAAGCACATTCGTGCGCTGGCTTAAGGATGTTGCTGGTAGCAGCACCCCTGCCATCTTTTCTACTGGATAGGTTTCCCCAGTTAATGCAGCTTCATCAATGAAGAGATCCTTGGACTCAAGAATGAGGCAGTCTCCAGGGATACTTCCCCCCGCTGAGAGCATCACCACATCTCCTGGAACAATTTCTTCCACCTTGATTTCGGTTGGTTTTCCATCGCGCACCACTTCCGCTCTAACTTGTACTATTGCTAATAGTTTTTGAACGGCATCTGTCGCTCCCTTCTCCTGCCAGAAGCTGAGAAGGCCACTGATAAAAACAATGGCGAGAATGATCAGGGCATCGGTAGGATCGTGAACAAAGAAGGACAAACCTGCGGCAAAAAGGAGGATGAGGATGATGGGACTTTTAAATTGTCCGCAGAAAAGGGTGAGGTTACCCAAACGTTTCTTTGGTTTTAAGAGATTACTGCCGAATTGAATAAGACGGGTGCGAGCTTCCTCGCTGGTTAAGCCCTGCGGGGTGGTGCAAAGTTGCTGCAGGAGTTCAGGTGGTTGCACACTCCAAAAAGCTTGAGGAGATTCTTTCATAGCCAGTATACTTTCAAGCAATAGGTAACGCGTTCATAAGAATTTATTCTGGAGTTTTCAAAGGAGGAATTTTGTATTTCTTGAGGCGGTAAAGATGGACAATCCAGATTACTATTCCTCCCATACAGATAGCAGCCATAATCTTAAATTCATAGTGTTTGATATCCCCGATGATCGCTTCCAGGGCATTGCCAAAAAAATAACCACCCGCTCCTATTAGTATTGCCCACACCAGCGCACCCACAGTATTAAGGAAGATAAATTCTCCTGTGGGAACTGTGCTCATACCAATGGCAAAGGGGGCCACCAACCGTAATCCATATAAGAATCGGAAGATAAGTATAATTGGTGTGCGAAATCGCTCTAAAAGTTTCTGAAATTTTTCCACTCGGGCTTTCCAGGTAGGACGCTTGTTGAGAAACGCGGTGCGGTGGGTGCGACCCAGAAAAAAGTAAAGCTGGTCTCCAATCAGACTGCCGACGAAAGCAGCAAGGATTACCCAAGGCAACTCTAAATATCCGCGATGTGCGGCAAAGCCCCCCAAAACGAGGATGGTCTCTCCTTCTAAAAAGGCACCTACTACTATTGCCACATAGCCATAGCTGGTGATAAGCGATTCTAAGTTCATAGCATATATCCTTTTCTTAGGCTATTCATGTTTTTCTGCTTCCTTGAGTATCTGGTCAGCTATTCCAGTAAAGTCAACTACCACCAGGGCATTAAGCGAAGTAAGCGCCTTGGCCATGTCAATCACGCCCAGGTTCCAGTCCCCATCACCAGAAACAAAGAGTACTACCTGCGAAGGGTAGAAAGTTTCGTAGTAGAGAGTAACCTTACCAAATCTTCCAAAGATAAGCTCTTCGTCAGTGGCAAAGCATACGGTACTCACCCCATACAAGATGAGTCCTAAGAGAAGTACTTTTCTACGTTTCGCACACACTTTATTTCTCCAATGTGTTAATGTTCCGGCGAATGGAAGCTAAATTCGTACCAGTATTCCAGAGTGCCCATAAACCAATAGCCCACAGAGGAAAGGTAAGTACCAAAAAGGCGACTACTGAAAAACTTGCGGCTAACGTTTTCTCAACTCCAAAGAGGGTAAGTCCCACCACCGTAAAAAATTGATAGGTCCCCACATTGGAGGGTGCATTAGGGATGGCAGTACCCAGGTGAAGGATGAGTAGTACCACCGCACCAGCCCAGATTGAGAGATGTAAATCGTATGCCTCCATCAGTAACCAGAGGGCAATGATCTGGAACACCAGGATAAAAAGTGATGCCAGAAATGACATGAAGAAAAAGCGTGAAGTACCGATACTGCAAATCCCTAGTGCTAAGCGCTCAAAAAAAGAGAAGAGCATCTGCAGTGACTTCCATCGAGAACGCAGATGAGAATGATTTGCTGTTACTTTTTTTTGGGCACGAAAAACGAGGTAGATGAATAACGCGGTGAGCAATAATACCAGCACTCCCAAAACTTCTTCCGCTCCCAGTATTTCCTTAGGCAGAGTGACAAAGATCGCTACTACGCCGATGGCCAATGCCAGCCAGATGCCATCAAAAAGCCGTTCTACCACCAGAGAGGGGATGACTGATTCCAATGGTACTGAAAGCCAACGCGAAACCAGAAAGAGTCTCACCACTTCACCTGCCCGTAGTGGTATAATCTCATTGGTAAAAAGACCGATGTAGACAGCCTGCGTTGTTTTTAAAGTAGAGAGCTTTCCCAAAGGTCGAAGTAGAAGCTGCCACCTCACCCCTTGAGTATAGTAGCTTAAAATATCAAAAAAGACCGCCAGCGGTATCCATCCCCATGCGATGGACCTCATGCTCTCCAGGAACCGACCCATGTGAATATTGTGAAAGACCCAGATTAGGCACACCGCAGCGATGAGGTATCCTAGTACTTGTTTAAAAAATTGTCTATGAGATCGATCTGTTGGTGTGTCCTCTCCGCCCATAGTGAGATTGTCTGAATCTCCTCGCTCATTGAGTGACCATTACATAATTTTGGTGGTAATCACTATCATGATGATTTTTCTTACCACTCTGCTCGATCTTTTTAAAATTTCGAAATGATACCTATAGCAATGGCATGCCTTGCCAGATCGAGGGCATTTTGGTAAATCACGTATTTAGGTTCCCACCAGGAGGCAAATTTCGCCTTATAGAAACGCAGTCCTTTAAAACTGAAAAGGAAATTCATATGCTGGAAGAAGTAGTGAATAGCCCTCTCTTCGACTGAGGGATTTTCATGTTCTTGGAAACCTGACATGGGTGCCATCCCTAAGCTGAAGATTTGGAACCCCTTTTCTTTACAATGGAAGAAAAGCTTTATCAAGAGATAATCCATGACGCCATAAGGAGAGTCAGAACGATGCCGCATGAGGTCAATGGTTGCCTCCCCCTTTCGGTAGGAAGGTATGATATTCACAAAGGCCTGCATGGTACCTTGTTGATCAACCACGGCAAGTATGGGTGTAGAACGTACATACTCGGGTTCAAATAAGCCTAGGGTAAACCTGCGCTCATGGCGTCCCTCAATCTTAAGCCAATCATCTGAAATTTCCTTTGCCTGTTTGAGGACTTCGGGGGATAAGGGAGGATCAAAATGAGCGGTGTGAAAGCCTTCTTTTTCTAATTTATTTACCGCATGGCGAAGTTCTTTCCCCTTTTTACCTTCCAGAGTAAATGTTGATAAATCAACAATAGCATCATCACCGATTTTGAGTTTCTTAAAGCCCAGCTTTTCATAGATAGGAAGAAAGTCTGGTAATGCTTGATGAAAGGCGATCCCCCAATCATTCTCATCGCACAGATTCTTAAAACTGCGAATGAGTTCTTCAATTTCGTTTTCTGGTCCAACCGGGTCGCCCAGCACTACCGCAAAATGTGCACCCACACGGAACGCCAGAAAGGAAGTCTTGGAGGGTAAGAAGAAATAAGACTTGTCGGGCCATAGTTTGAAGTAGTCCAGTGAGTGACGGCCATATTTTTCTACAATCTGCCTGGCATGTTCACGTTCACGGGGAAGGGTCGCGTATCGATATCTGACCGGCCGGAAGAGCGCAAAAAAAGAATACCCAATAGTAACTGCAGTAATGATGTACATGGAATCGAGAAACCAGTGGGCATAACGTGTCTTCGGTATTATTCCTGAATCGCCTTGTAAGGTAAGGAACCGGATGGTTCTTTGGAGAGAGTCGATCATGGTGAAATTGATGCCAAACTCTCTTTTTTCCAGAAGCCAGAATCCCGCTACACCATAGGTAAATGCTACCATCAGGGCTATTGCAAATCTCAGCACGCCCAAACGGATATCAGGAATACTGCTCTTCACTGTAAAGTTGTTTCGTGCCACGATCAATACCATGAGCAGAATTGGTGAGAGAAGTGCTGCTTCATAGTTGAGGTCCTTCGTTAAGTGAAATATAATTGAGAGTGATGTCAGGATGCATACGAGAAGGAAGGCCCGCTTTTTTCTCCGGTAAATATTTACAGATGATACAATCAGAGCAAAACCCAGTAACAGGGTAATAAATCGAGAAAGGTGAAGAAACTCGAGTGGGAAAAGAGGCTCCAGCATAGCTATTCGGTGGGGAAGGCTGGG
>CAYYOQ010000036.1:0-13216 GCA_964473235.1 uncultured Thermodesulfobacteriota bacterium
GACTCCTCGCAATGACAACTTTCTTTAGTCGTTTACTATAGTCTTAAATCATGAGGGGTGCTGGTCAGTCTTATTCGATTTTAGTATAGTCTAGAAACTTTTTTTAGGTGAGTGAGCGGAAGTCTTTCTTTTAACTTTTATTGTTGGGATTCATATGCCATCTGAATTAATCATCAATGTTACCTCACAAGAGACAAGGATTGCTCTTTTAGAAAATGGAGTGCCTACGGAACTTTTTATTGAGAGGCAGTCAGGAAGGGGCACCGGGGGAAATATTTATAAGGGGAAGGTGGTAAGGGTACTTCCCGGGATGCAGTCTGCGTTTGTGGATATTGGTTTATCTCGCTCTGCGTTTCTCTATGTGACTGATGTCTATGACGATTCTGATGACCTGGAATTAATGATGGGTGGCGCTCGTAGTGATGAAGACTTAGGTGAAGAAAAGGATTTGGTTGCCGCCCGTTATTCTTCACAAATCGAAGATGTATTGCATGAAGGGCAGGAGGTAATAGTTCAGGTATCAAAAGAACCACTCGGGTCTAAAGGAGCGCGGGTAACGGCATACATCTCCTTGCCTGGGCACTATTTGGTCTTGATGCCTACGGTAGATCATGTGGGGGTTTCTCGACGAATTGAGAATGAGGTTGAAAGAAAGAGATTAAAAGAGATCGTTTCGCGCAGCAAGCCACCAGGTGTCGGATTTATCCTGCGGACGGCAAGTGAGGGCAAGACTGAAGAAGATTTGTCAATGGATATGAATTTCTTGCTTAAACTCTGGGAGAAGATTCAGCACAAGAGGGTGAGTGCCCCTGCCCCAAGCGTTATTCACTCTGATTTAGATATTTGTCTGAGAGCGCTCCGTGATTTGTATACCAAGGATTTAGAGAAGGTGGTGGTAGATTCGGAGAGGGCGTATAGAGCAATTCTTGAATTTGTAGAGACTTTTATGCCTCAGCTAAAGCACTCCATAGAGCTCTACGATGCTGATGAACCCATCTTGGATGCGTATGGAATTGAGGTTGAGATTAGCAGGGCTATGGGGAGAAAAGTCTGGCTGAAATCAGGGGGGTATATTGTTATCGAAGAAACAGAAGCCTTAACTGCTATTGATGTTAATACGGGGAAATATGTAGGCAAGGGAAATCTCGAGGACACCATTTTGAGGACCAACCTCGACGCAGTCAAAGAAATTGCCTATCAATTGAGACTGCGTAATATTGGGGGAATTATCATTATTGATTTTATTGATATGGCAAAGGAGGGAGGGCGGGAGAGGGTATTCCATGCCCTTAAGGAGGCACTTAAAAAAGACCGGGCAAGGACCAATATCTTGAGAATATCGGAGCTGGGTCTGGTAGAGATGACCAGGAAGAGGTCTCGGGAGAATCTGAGCAGGGTATTGTGTGAAACCTGCCCTTACTGTGAGGGGAGAGGTATTATAAAATCGAAGACAACCCTCTGTTTTGAAATCTTTAGGGAAATTCAGCGAGAAGCGATGAATGTTCCTTCAAACGTGATTAGTGTCTCTCTCCACCCCGCAGTTGCAGATTTCCTCTATGAGGAGGAGAGGTATGTAGTAGAAGAGCTCGAAAATAGATTGAAAAAAAAGATTATTATCAAGGTGAAGAGTGATTTTCATCAGGAAGAGTATGAAATTGAGAGCAGTTAGCCTAACCGGGCGAACTTAAAATATTTTCCTTGACAGGAACAAAAAAATTCATTAGGGTATGAGACCTAAAAAAATGAGGCAAATATCCTTTGAGGCACGAGGCTGATAGTGTAGCACCTGGTAATCGAGCTACTATATGAAGGGGTACCAATTATGTATGCAGTAATCAAGACTGGTGGAAAACAGTATCGAGTTGCTGAAGGTGAACTGGTTAAAGTTGAGAAGGTTAAGGGTGACGTTGGAGAATCGGTAGAATTTGAAGAAGTATTAATGGTGGTGAATGGTGAGCGGATAGAGATTGGAAGGCCAGTGCTGAAGGGTTTTAAAGTGATAGGAGAGATTGTAGCACAGGGCAAGGCAAAAAAGATTATTGTGTTCAAATCGAAACGTCGGAAGAGCTACAAAAAAAAACAGGGACATCGCCAGCAGTATACTACCCTGAGGATAAAAACGATAGAGGGTTAATGAAAGGTGCGTAAAAAGCCTCACCTTCATGGGTGGTACTATGGTATATGTCTGTAATAAGGAGGAATTCCATTGTTAAAACACTATGAAATGGTTCTTATTGTACATCCCAATGTTCCTGAGGAAGAAACCCCAACTGTTACTGATAGGCTGACCGCTCTTATTACTCAACAAAAGGGGGAAGTGGTAAGGCTTGAGAAGTGGGGGAAGAAGAAGCTCTCTTATAAGATAAAAAAGTGTAACAAGGGATACTACTTTCTCTTAAATTTTTTGGCAACCCCTACGTTACTCACTGAGCTGGAGAGAGTGCTCCGGTACGATGAGAACATCTTGCGGTTTCAAACGGTGAAAGTGGGGCTGGAGGAAGTGGAGGCTCTGCGGACGCAGGGGCAAAAGGAAAGTAAGGAAGAAGCGCAGGTAGGTGAGCTGCCTGAAGAAGCTTCTCCTGAAGGATAAGGGTGGAAGAATGTGGACGAGGGCAATCAAGTAGTAGTCAAGGGTAGATTACCGCAACGTAGTTGGAGAGCAGCTGAGGGTAGTAGGGAAATCTAAAATTGAAATTATAGCCCTAAAAGTTGAATGCGGTGAGCTACCCCAAGAGAAAGAAACAGGTGAAGCTATTTCACAGGTAGTCAAGGAGGTGTGTAGTTGAATAGGAAACCAAATAGCAATAAGAAGAAAAAGACATTTCAGCGATCCAAGCTATGCCGATTTTGTGCTGATAGTCGTCTGAGTATAGACTATAAAGACTATGCTACGCTCAGACATTTCATCACGGAGCGGGGGAAAATTGTTCCCCGCAGGATTTCAGGAAATTGTGCCAAGCATCAGAGGAAGATTACTGCCGCGGTTAAGAGGGCTCGCATTATCTCTCTCATTCCCTTTGCCTCTACTTACTAGCACAGAAGGTGGTCCTTCTTTGGTTATACCCCAGTCAACGAATTCACTAGGTGTAGTCTAAGTGATGTTTATTAACGAGGTGAGATAATGAAAGTTATTCTGATGGAAGATATCCCCTCCTTAGGGAAGATGGGGGATTTGGTAAAGGTATCTGATGGGTATGGGAGGAACTTTCTTGTTCCCCATGGAAAAGCAGTCCAGGCGACCACCCACAATATAAAAATTTTGGAGCATCAAACCTCACAGCTTAAGAATAAAATAGAAAAGATAAAAAGGGATGCTGAGAAGCTGGCCAAGAGAATTGAGGCGGTATCCTGCACCATTGCCAAACCTGTCGGTGATGAAGAAAAGATCTTCGGATCAGTAACCTCCATGGATATTGAGGAAAGTTTAAAAGTTGAAGGGATTGAGGTAGACCGTAAAAAAATAATGCTCGATGAACCTATAAAAACTCTTGGTATTTATACTGTTCCCATAAAACTTCACCCTGAGGTGACAGCTCACGTGAAGATTTGGGTCGTTAAGACTTAAATCTTTTTTCCATTTTTTCCACTCTTCTGACGCAAAGAAACAAAGGGTATTCCTTTTGTACATCACAAGGCAGTAAGTGTTCTTGCACGTAACACCTACACTAGGGCGAGCTACTAATGGTTGTCACCGATCATAAAATTCCTCCACAAAACATTGAAGCTGAACAGTGTGTGCTAGGAGGAGTGTTATTGGAAAACGAAGCAATCAATAACGTGTTGGAAATCTTAGTCCCTGAAGACTTGTACCGGGAATCCCACCGTAAAATATTTACTGCCATGATCGCGCTCTTTGAAAAAAGTGAGCCCATAGATCTCATTACCCTCACCAATATACTCAAGAGTAGGAATCACCTTGATGAGGTGGGGGGAAGTGCGTATCTCTCGTCTCTGGTTGATAGTATCCCTACCGCTGCCAATATTAGCTACTATGTAAAGATTATTAAGGAAAAGGCCCTCTTACGAGGTTTAATCACCACTGCAACCGAAATTATTACCCGGGGGTATGAGGATGAGGAGGATGTGGCAGATTTACTAGATCAAGCTGAGAGGAGCATCTTTCAGATAAGCGAAAACCAGATTAAACCCTCTTTCTACAGCATGAAGAGTATTCTCAAGGAAAGCTTCAAAACTATTGAAAAACTTTATGAGAGTAGAGAGATCGTTACGGGTGTTCCTACTGGTTTTGATGAGATTGATAAACTCACCTCCGGCTTTCAGCCTTCTGACCTTATTATTATTGCCGGGAGACCCAGTATGGGTAAGACTGCCTTTTCCCTCAATATTGCTCGGCACGCTGCGGTTGAAAAAAGTATCCCGGTGGTAGTATTTTCCCTTGAGATGTCCAAGGAGCAATTAGCGATGAGGATGCTTTGTTCCGAGGCTAAAGTGGATGCACATAGACTCAGAGGAGGATTTTTAGGAGAGACAGATTGGCCTAAGCTCACCAGGGCAGCAGGGATGCTCTCAGAAGCACCTATTTTTATTGATGATACCCCCGCACTCTCTCTGCTAGAAATGAGGGCAAAATCCAGGCGACTCATGGCTGATCACAAGCTAGGGTTAGTCATCGTTGATTACCTTCAGCTGATGCGCGGGAGAGGGTTGTACCATCGAGGCAGAACCTCTATGGAAACAAGGGAACAGGAGATCTCAGAGATTACCAGATCTCTTAAAGCGTTAGCCAAGGAATTGCATGTACCGGTGGTGGCGCTGTCCCAGCTCAATCGGAAGGTGGAAGATCGTCAGGATAAGAGGCCCCAGCTTGCCGATTTGCGAGAATCAGGGGCTATTGAGCAGGATGCGGATCTGATTGCCTTCATCTATCGAGAAGAGGTCTATGAGAAAACAGAAGGAAATAAGGGGATAGCGGAAATAATTATCGGCAAGCAGAGAAATGGTCCAGTAGGCAAGGTTGAGCTTGCGTTTTTAGACCAGTATACCTCTTTTGAAAACCTTGCGTGGGTTAAAGAATAAGTTGGGAAGTAGGTCTCACGAGGTAGTGTTCTTAAGACTTTTTAACTATATTCTTTTCTTTCTTCCTTTCCGCTCTCTCATACCTTCCGTGTTTTCAGGGGAGTATAAAAACACCTACGGGGGTAATATGCCGAGGGGTATCCATGAGTGAGAGATGCTACGCGGTAGTGATGGCCGGTGGAAGAGGCGAGAGGTTCTGGCCTTTCAGTGAACCGATGCTACCCAAACCTTTTATTCCTCTTCTGAGTAAGATGACCTTGATTCAGGAAACGGTAGAGAGGGTCACGCACGTGCTTCCCGAAGAGAGAATTATCATCGTTCTTTCTCAAGATCACCTCCCTTTAGCTCAGCGCCAGTTACCTGGAATACCACTTGATAATTTTATTTTAGAACCTTTCGGCAGGGATACCGCAGCCTGCATTGGGCTTGCCTCCCTCTCTATCAGGAGAAGGGATAAGGATGCGACTATGGTGGTAGTAGCTGCTGATCATGTGATTAGAGACGTAGGTGCCTTTTCCGCAACGGTAGCCAGTACCTTGCGCTTTATCGCGGCTCACGATTATCTTGTTACTATTGGTATTACACCAACTCGTGCTGAAACCGGCTATGGGTATATTGAAGTGGGTGAGACGGTAGGCAGTAGTGGTGGTAGTGTATTCTATGGGGTTAAAAGGTTTATAGAAAAACCTGACCTTGCGGCAGCTACCACCTATCTTAATGCTGGTCATTTTTACTGGAATAGCGGGATTTTTGTGTGGAGAAACTCAACCATTCAGAGAATGTTAGCACTCTATATGCCGGCACTATGGAGTGGGTTATCACGTATTGCGTGTTCCGTGGGGAGTAAAGAAGAGAAAGAAGTGGTGAGAGAGGAGTTTTCTAAGTTTGAAAAAGCATCTATTGACTATGGGGTGTTGGAAAAATCTCCTCAGGTGGCAGTAGTACCCGCGCTCTTTGATTGGGACGATGTTGGTACCTGGAATGCGTTGGAGAGGATAGGTACTCTGGATGAAGATGGTAATGTCGTGGTGGGAAAGCATGTGGGTAAGGACACAGGTAACTGTATTGTTTTTAGTCAGGACCAGCTGGTTGCCACTTTTGGGGTGAGGGATTTAGTGATTGCTCAGGTGAGAGGTAAAACCTTGGTCTGCCACAAAGACAAAGCACCACATTTAAAGGAGCTGTTACAATTAATAGAAGAGAAGTGAACAAAACTAATTATATTCTGATATTGACATACTATTTCTTAATGGTTATATTCTATCGCTTTTAAATTTTTGACTTTTTTTGGTAACTATTGAAAATAATTAAAAAATGTAAAAGGAGGTAACAGTACTATGGGAAAAGCTATTGGCATTGATTTAGGTACCACCAATTCTGTGGTAGCAGTGATGGAAGGTGGAGAACCTAAGGTGATTGTAAATGAAGAAGGGAGCCGATTGACCCCCTCAGTGGTTGCGTTTACCAAGGATGGAGAGATTTTGGTAGGTCAAGTGGCAAAAAGACAGGCAATAACCAACCCTGAAAACACGTTATTTTCTATAAAGAGGTTTATGGGGAGGAGATGTGAGGAGGTTACTGAAGAGATCAAGAAAGTACCGTATAAAGTGGTCAAGTCTCCCAATGGTGATTTACGGGTTGAGGTGAGAGGTAAACAGTATTCTCCTCCAGAAATCTCTGCCATGATTCTACAAAAATTAAAGAAATCTGCAGAGGCGTACCTGGGCAGCGAGGTAAAAGATGCGGTGGTTACAGTTCCCGCGTATTTCAATGACAGTCAGCGACAGGCTACAAAAGATGCGGGGAGGATTGCAGGATTAAACGTCTTGAGGATCATCAATGAGCCTACCGCATCGGCATTAGCGTATGGACTCGACAAAAAGAAAGATGAAAGGATTGCGGTGTATGACTTTGGGGGAGGAACCTTTGATATCTCCATTTTGGAGGTAGGTGATAATGTGGTGGAAGTGAAGGCAACCAATGGCGATACTCACCTGGGTGGAGATGATATCGATCAGAGGATCATTGACTGGTTGGTTAACGAATTCAAGAAAGACCAGGGTATTGATCTCAGTAAGGACAGGATGGCGCTCCAAAGGTTAAAGGAAGCTGCGGAGAAGGCTAAGATTGAATTATCCAGCACTCTCGAGACAGAAATCAATCTCCCCTTCGTTACCGCGGATGCTTCCGGTCCCAAACACCTCAACATTAAACTCACCCGGGCTAAATTCGAGCAGATGGCTGAGGATATCATTGAGAGATCTATGGGGCCCTGTGAGATCGCCCTGGCCGATTCAAAATTCACCAAGCCGGAAATTGATGAGGCGGTACTGGTGGGAGGATCTACCCGTATACCTAAGGTTCAAGAACTGGTGAAGAAACTGTTTGGAAAGGAGCCTCACAAGGGGGTTAACCCCGATGAAGTGGTGGCGTTAGGAGCAGCTGTTCAGGCAGGGGTTTTGGCGGGTGAGGTAAAAGATGTACTTCTCTTGGATGTCACTCCACTCAGCTTAGGCATTGAAACGCTGGGAGGGGTGTGCACGAAGCTGATTGAGAGGAATACCACTATCCCCACCAGAAAGAGTGAAATATTTACCACCGCTGCCGACGGGCAGACCAGTGTAGAAATTCACGTTCTGCAGGGTGAGAGAGAGATGGCGAGTTATAATAGGACGCTCGGCAAGTTCCATTTAGTGGGAATTCCTTCTGCCCCTCGAGGAGTTCCGCAAGTTGAGGTAACCTTCGATATTGATGCCAATGGTATTGTTAATGTATCGGCGAAGGATTTAGGTACCGGCAAGGAGCAGAAAATTACCATCACTGCTTCCAGCGGAATCAACGAGGATGAAATTAAAAAAATGGTAAAAGATGCGGAAGTACATGCGGAGGACGACAAGAAGCGGAAACAAGAGGTGGAGATTAGAAATCAGGCTGATAGTCTAGTGTATAATACAGAGAAGGTTATTAGAGAGAATAAGGATAAGCTCTCTGAGGCTGATATAAGAACGGTTGAGGATGCGATAAAAGATACCAAGGCGGCTATGGAAAGTGGTGAGGTGAATCGGATAAAAGAGAAGATGGAAGCTCTCACCAGGGCATCTCATCATCTCGCGGAGGTGATGTACAAGCAGACGCAGCATCAGCAACAACAGACTCAACCTCCACCTGGTAATGGTGAAAGAGCTCGTGCTGAAAAAGAGGAGGATGTGGTAGATGCTGAGTTTGAGGATGCAGAAAAGAGATAGTGCCTCTCCATCACTTACTGCGGAGAAAAGAGGACCAGTAGTGTATCCGAGAGATTGCACCATAGGTTAGCTACGCCAAGGAACGGGGAGGGTGATGATAAGCTCTAAGGTGGGACATCGCTTAGATGTTCCTCTTTCTAAAGTGATCAGGTTGGTTTTTAAAGCAGAAAAGCTTAACCCTACCTATTTCACCCTCTTGGGGTTACTGGTTAATCTTCTCGCTGCTGCCGCGTTCTTGTATGGAAGATGGTTAGGGGCGGGATTTTTAATTCTCGGCGCAGGGCTCTGTGACATGTTGGATGGTGCAGTTGCTCGCAGCTATGGGAGAGTAACCAAATTTGGTGGTTTTCTGGATTCAGTAATCGATCGTTACTCTGACCTGGTGCTCTTGATCGGATTAATCATTTACTATGCCCATCGCCACAACATGCATTTACTGATACTGACTGCAGTGGTTGCAATCGGTACAATTTTGATACCTTATACGAGGGCGCGGGCAGAAGTATTTATTCCTCACTGTGACGTGGGGATTATGGAGAGGGCAGAGCGAATTATTTTACTTGCGGCGGGCAGTATCTTCCAAAGCACCTTCCAGTTGATGCCGGTAGTGCTATGGATATTAGCTATTTTCACTCACCTCACCGTTTTCCATCGCATCTATTATACCTGGAAAGAAGCACAGAAGTTGTAAAGCCTTCATTTGCTCAGCTCTTCATAAATCAGGATTTGACAAAAGGTGCTTAAGTTTTTGCCCCTGGTATACGATTTAAAGGTACGATGATTAAACACCCAGGTGAAGGGGTACCAAAGCAATTGAAAAGTGGCACGTAATCTGTTATTATTCTATCGGGCGGAGGTAGTACAGGGGGAATCAATTAAAAACAGCCTGTTCAGTATCCATCCTTCACCTGCTCAGAGGATAGCAAGACTTAAGGAAACTCAATAACCCTACTTTACAGGAAGGAAGTTTTTTATATGATAGATTTGGGAAATTATAAAGATTATTTATCGGACAGGGTGGGAGAGATACTCACGCTGGCTATAGAAGAGTCGAAAAAGAGGCAGCATGGCCACTTGGATGTTGAGCACCTCATTATTGCCTTTTCCCGGGTGGAAGGTAGCTTCTTTAAAGAGGTGATGGATGAGCTGGGGCTTGATGCTCAGGTAGTGTTACACCGGATAGAGGAGTCTCTCGCTTCTTCAGCTGAGTACCTTGGGGTGGGGATGCGGGTTACCCTTGCCACTAAGAATATCCTGCGGCTCGCATGGAAAGAAGCGCAACACGGTGGGAGAAAGTTGATAGAACCCACTGATCTCTGCATCGCCTTTTTTCAAGTGGAGGGAGGGGTCGTTGAAAAGATATTCAATGGGCTAGGAGTAGAGACTGAGAAAGTGGTACACACGGTTACTCTCAAGGCGAGATTGTTAGAGAAGGAGAAGGAGGAGCATAAAAAGAAATTTGAGCTTCCTCCCCACCTCAAATACTTTGGGGTCAATTTAAACAAACTGGCTCGCCTGGGTAAACTGCCTCCTCTTATTGGAAGAGCACAAGAGCTCAACCAGATGATAGAAATTCTCTGCCATCGGCAGACCTCTAATTCGGTTATGATCATCGGTGAACCGGGAGTTGGTAAAACAGCGCTGGTGGAAGGGTTGGCGAGCAGATTTGAACTTGAACCGGACACAATACCCGCGCGGTTGAGAAATCGTCAGATTGTGAATCTCCAGATGAATACCATCGTTGCGGGTACTATGTTCAGGGGTATGTTCGAGGATCGCATTGAAAAAATTATCAACGAACTCAAGGAGGTCAAGAATCTCATTCTGTTTGTCGATGAAGCGCACACTATTATTGGAGCGGGATCGGCCCTCGGGGTACATGCTGACGCTGCCAATATTTTTAAATCCACCTTGGCGCGAGGCGAGGTCCAGATTATCGGTGCCACTACTGCAGCAGAATACAAGATGTATATTCAGGAAGATGAAGCGCTCGCACGACGATTCAGAGTGATTGACCTCAAGGAATCATCGGCAGAGGATACGAGGAAGATTCTCTATGGTGTTCGGCCGCGCCTGGAGAAAAATTACGGCGTAAAAATAACTGATGAGGCGTTAGATACCGCGTTGGAACTTGCCCCCCGCTACACACACTCGCTGCGATTACCGGATAAACCCATTACCTGGCTGGATACTGCCTGTGTAAAGGTGTAGATCAATCGCCATGATGACTGCGTTCAGCCGCCTGATGTCATTGAGGTGATTTCTCAGGAAGCGAGAGTTCCACTAGACATGGTCTACCGTGATACCACCGATCGATTTAGTACTGCTGAGGAGGTACTCGCGAGGAGGGTGGTGGGGCAGAAAGAGGCCATTAACGCGCTCACTAAGCATCTTCGATTAAATAAGGGACCGCTTAAGGAGAGGTATGAAAAGCCTGATGGGGTATTGCTCTTTCTTGGCCCTACGGGGGTTGGCAAAACAGAGTTGGCAAAGGCACTGGCTGAATTTCTCTTCGGTGATGATAAGAAGATGATTCGGCTGGATATGTCTGAGTACAAGGATTCCTCGGTGGCGGTAGATAAGTTAATCGGTATGCCTCGGGGAATTGTGGGTTCAGAACGAGGGGGCGTATTAACCAACCAAATCAGGGATAACCCCTATACGGTCCTTCTCCTCGATGAGGTGGAAAAGGCACACTCCTTTGTGTTGAACTTATTTTTACAGGTGTTTGATGAAGGGTGGTTAACCGATGGGAGAGGGAAAAGGGTGTATTTTAGTGATGCGGTGATAGTGATGACCTCTAATTTAGGTTCAGATGAGTTTAAACGTCTGATGAAGCCTATGGGTTTTCTCACTGACGCTCAACCACTCTCTACAGTAAAGAGAGCGGTGATGCGAGAGGTGGAAAACACCTTTTCTCCAGAATTCCTTAACCGCATTGACGATATCATCGTGTTTTCGCCCTTAACCCGGGACGAAGTAAAAAAGATCGCCAGGATGTATCTGGAGAAGATTAACCAACAGATGCAGTTCAAGGGAAAGTTTATGAGTGTCACTGAAGAGGCGCTTGAGTACGTAGTGGAGTGTGGGTATAGTGAAAAGTATGGAGCTCGCTTCCTCAAGAGGACAATAGATGAGAAGGTAAAAATACCGCTCACGCTCAAGTGGAAAGAGGGCAACGAGTTCATAGTAGAGGTGAGGGATGGTGGTATCTGGGTGGAAGCTGGTGAGGGATTGGCCTTAGTATGAGTTATGAGTAGTGAGTAGTTAAGTGGTCAGTAACTTTTGTGTTCGGTGCTCATTGCTCGTTACTCAACTCTGCACTATGAGGAGCGTGATATGGCTGAGGAAAAAGAAAAGGAACAAGGGTTTACCGTAAAAGACAAGAGGATTTTTACTACCGAGGGTGAGGCGAAACCAGAGACAGAGGGGACGAGAACCGAGCGAGAAGGTAAGGACAAGGCAAAAGAGAAGAATGAAAAGTATGTGGGAGAGGATATGCCTTTACCAGAGGTAAATTTTTCTACTTTCATTTTATCTTTGAGTAGTTCTGTGCTTCTCCATTGTGGGCATATTCCTGATCCTGCTACCGGAAAGAGAGAGCGGAATCTCTCCCTTGCTAAACAGACGATAGATATCCTGGGACTTTTAAAAGATAAAACAAAGGGAAATCTCACCTATGACGAAGAGCAGTTGATCAGTAACATTCTCTATGATTTGCGCTTACGATATGTGGAGGAAAGTAAAAAAGGGTAATCTCAGGTGGAAGCACTAGCATCCTCAATCTTCTCTCTTTCCCCTTTACCAGAACTCATCGCGCTCTCTCTACTACCTTCCTTAAAAGATCGCTTTGATGGATAGCTCTGCACCGTAAAGTAAATCTTATCCCGCGTGATTTTTGACTCATGAGGTTATGTACACTTTTTAGATTGCCCACGGTATAAGGTAGTTCTATTTTGTAATTTCTTTTGTCGGGTAGGTGGAAGAAGCCTATGAATGTGCTGATAGGGGGAACAGGTTTTCTTGGCGGTGCGGTGGCTGAGGCAATGGTGAAGCGGAACCTACCCTTACGATGCCTGTTGAGAAAGGGTGCTGATATATCGAAGCTTACACAACTTAACGTTAAGCTCTGTGAAGGTGATGTCCGCGACAGAAGTTCTCTTAAGAAGGTTATGGAGGGGGCTGAATCAGTGATCAGCAGTTTTACTACTCGGGTATTTCAGAGGCCCAGGGCCGCTGACTTCTGGGAGAATGATTATCAAGGAAATTTCAATCTCATTCAGTTGGCTCAAGCACATCAAGTAAGAAAGTACGTTTTTGTGAGTTACTGGGGACTGGCAAAGTGTGGAGATTTTGAACATGGTAAGGTGAAAAAGGCAGTGGAAGATCTGCTGAGGGTGAGCGGGTTGGATTATACTGTCTTTCGAGTAACCACACTCGCCACCGATATGTCAGTGCTTTTGGGGGAACGTCTCAAAAAAAAGGGGTGGGTTCCCCTGTGTATGAAAAGTGAAGAAAAGGTAAGGCCTATTCTCCTGAGAGACCTCGCACGATGTATGGTTGATGCGTTACACAACGCGAGTGCCTCTCGTAGGATAGTGGAGATGGCGGGAGAAGAGGAGTACACCTTTGCGGAACTAAGGGATCTCTTCTCCAGAGTATTGCAAAAAAAGGTTCGATTTATCTTTGTCCCGCCTCCGGTGGCGTATGGTATTGCAACTGTGGTGGATAACATCACCGGGAGAGCGTATAATGCGAGGGGGCTGGTGTCAGCTTTTACTGGCGGGAGCACCTGTGACCTTAGCGAGATGAAGCGTATTTTTCCCATCACCCAGGGAAGTTTTGCCCACTATCTCGAAGAGTATTTTCACTCAACTACCCTTTAAGGTACTTTCCAATAATGATCTCTAGGTCTTCTTTGATTCCTGCAGGGA
>CAYYOQ010000037.1:0-13185 GCA_964473235.1 uncultured Thermodesulfobacteriota bacterium
GGCTCATTACCATGGTGGAGAATGAGCTTCCCGGTTGTAGGGAAGCGATGAGGGAGCTCTATCCGCACACGGGGAGTGCCTACCTGGTGGGATTTACCGGACCTACCGGTTCGGGGAAGAGCACCTTAGTTGATGGTGTGGCGCTCATCCTCTGTACGCAGGGGTATAGTGTGGGCATTATTGCGATTGATCCCTCAAGCCCCTTTACCGGTGGTGCACTTCTGGGTGACCGTATTCGCATGCGCCAGGTCACCAACAGGGAAAAGGTATTTATCAGAAGCCTTGGGGCACGAGGAGGTCTGGGCGGAATATCCCAAGCCACCTCTGATGTGATAAAGATTCTTGATGCTGCCGGTAAAGATTTTGTGCTGGTTGAGACTATTGGCATAGGACAGGACGAGGTTGAAATTGCGCAGGTGGTTGATACCTCTGTCGTGGTCTCTGTTCCCGGGCTGGGTGATGAGATTCAAACCATCAAGGCGGGTATCATGGAGATTGGAGACATCTTTGTGGTCAATAAGGCTGATCGTGAGGGTGCCGATCAGGTGGTGGCCATGATCAGAGCGATGCTGGATTTGGGTCCTTCTGCCACTCTCTGGAGCAAACCCATCATTAAAACGATTGCTACTGAGAGTCAGGGAATTGATACCGTAGTTGAACAGATTATGCTCCACCGCGCACACCTTAAGGAGCATGAGCTCTTACATGCGAAGCGCAGGGAGAGGATTGAGAGGGAGATTGTGAAGTTACTCGAACACAAAATATCACAGTATGTGCATGATCGTCTCTACCATGTTCATCCCCTTAAGGACCTCATCGAGCAGGTTAATAAACGTGAAAAGGATCCCTATTCCTGCGTTGACTATTTATTAGAATTTTTAGAAAAGAAGTAGGAAAAAGAAGCACGCGAAACACTACCCAAGGAAAGGAGAAAAAGATGAAAGTAGTAAAGTTAGATCACATCGGCATCGCAGTAAAAAATATGGAAGAGACGCTTGCCTTTTACCGTGATACCTTAGGTATTGCGTCAGTGGGTACCGAGGTAATTGAAGATCAGAAGGTTAAAGTGGCCTTTCTCCCAGTGGGAGATATGGAATTGGAGTTGCTGGAATCGACTTCCCCAGACGGTCCCGTAGCAAAGTTTATTGAAAAGAGGGGAGAGGGCATTCAGCATGTTGCGTTGAGGGTTGACAATATCGAGAAAGCCTTGCAGGAGCTTAAGGATAAGGGAGTGCAATTAATCGATCAACAGCCGCGCTATGGTGCAGGCAACGCCAAGATTGCCTTTCTCCACCCCAAGGCAACAGGAGGAATTCTCTTGGAGATTTCTGAGAGGAAGTAGGCAAGGCCTATACCTTCACAAGTAAACGCTTATGACATTATAGTATGTACTCATAGAGTAGGGGACGTCCGTGAATTGTTAACTTATTTGAGGAGGCTGTATTCACTGGGAAAGAAAGTAATGGAGCGCTGTTGGAAAGTTAATATGTCACGGACGTCCCCCAGTTTCAAATTAAAAGCACCTGAAAATAGGCTTGCATAATTGTATAGTATTCTTTTCCGTCACATTAACAGTTTCTCGGTCTTTGTAATCTTATCAGCCAGGAATTAATAGAATACTATGTTCATCAGCTCTTGGTAGAGATGACTTTGATGGCTTACGTTTCACGCTTTTTTGCTTCCTCCCACAAACGATCCATTTCTTCTAGGGAGGTTTGCTCGATAGGTTTACCGGCATCGCGGAGGGATGTTTCAATATAGTGAAACCGGTATACAAATTTCTGGTTTGTCTTTCTCAGCGCCTTTTCGGCGTCAATATTTAAAAAGCGTGCGAGGTTGACCACGGAGAATAAGAGATCACCCAGCTCATGCTCTCGCGCGCTCTGGTTGCTCTCGCCAAGGCACCTTTTTAATTCTTCCAGTTCTTCTTCAATTTTGCTAATTATCTGCTGAGGGTGTGACCAGTCAAACCCCACTCGGGATGCCTTGGAGGTGAGGCTTTGCGCCTGGACCAGTGCGGGCAGGTAGTCAGGAATGCCATCGAGGAGGGAGTCGTCAGAGACCGGTTTGCCTTCTTCCCTTTTAATCTGGCGCCAGTTTGTTTTTACCTCTTGAGATCCTTTAACCCGCGTGTTTCCAAAGACATGGGGATGACGCCGTATCATTTTATCCCTGACCGCAGACATTACCTCGTTAATATCAAACTCACTGCGTTCACGAAATATATCTACCAAAAAGATAATCAAAAAGAGGAGATCACCCGCTTCCTCCTTTACCTTCGAAGAATTACCTTGGTCAATGGCATCGAGGAGCTCATAGAGTTCATCGGTGAGATACGATTTCATGTCAGAGGTGTTCTGTTCCCTGTCCCAGGGACACCCGGTAGGACCTCTCAAGGTGTGCACCAGGACGGTGAGATCTTCCAGCGTTTTGTTTTGTGTCATACCAGTACCCTTTCCTTGTAGGTGAGGTGACATACGCCAATAAAAAGACTTGCATTGAACCCCCTTCTATGGTAGAAATTTCTAACATCCTTGGATGAGAGAGTGGATCCCCGTTGCTGTGAATGCAACGGGGTTATTTGCTTTTTTATATCACATGGTACCACAAAAACAACATCAAATTCGCGCTGAGGGCTACACGGTCGCATTTGATACGATTTTGCTCACTACCAGCGATCGCACCGATATCATTGATATCACTGCCAAGGTAGAGGATGCGATACACTCTTCAGGTATTAAGAATGGAAGCGTGCTTCTCTTCATCTCAGGGTCAACCGCAGCCCTCACCACCATTGAGTATGAATCTGGGGTAGTCAACGATTTGAGAAGGGCCATCGAGAGGATCGCCCCCCGTGATATAGACTATGAACATGACCGAAGGTGGGGGGATGGTAATGGATACTCACATGTGAGAGCTGCGCTCCTCGGTGCGTCACTACAGATCCCTCTGCGGGAGGGGAGGATGCTCTTGGGAACCTGGCAGCAGATCGTCCTGCTTGATTTTGATAATCGCCCCCGCAAAAGAGAAGTTCAGGTTCACCTCTCAGGAGTCTAAGGTTGGCAAAGAAAGAGAGCAAGACTACTTCCAAAATGGTATTCGAAGATAATCGCCTGGTGAAGGCGCTTTTGGGAGAATATGATGAAAATCTTAAATTTATTGAGGATGCTCTCAAGGTGACCATCACGGTCAGGGGTAATGTTATTACCATCCATGGAAAAGCCGATGAGGTTGCTCTTACCACAAGGGTGCTGCAAGAGCTTTATTTCCTGCTTGAGTCCAATTACCCTGTGTACCATGATGAGATTGATTACGCCATCAAGATTTTAAGAAACAATGAATCGGTTCACCTCCAGGAGGTTTTTCTCGACACCATCCATGTCTCTCATAGGCAGAGGCTGATCACGCCCAAGAGCATTGTGCAAAAACAGTACATCGATGCCATCAGGAAGTATGATATCGTCATTGGCATCGGACCCGCAGGAACGGGAAAAACCTATCTCGCCATGGCCATGGCCATCTCTTCACTGCTAAAAAAGGAAATTGACCGTATTATTCTGACCAGACCTGCAGTGGAGGCAGGCGAAAAGCTGGGATTTTTACCAGGTGATCTCTATGAGAAGGTTAACCCCTACTTAAGACCTCTCTATGACGCGCTCCACGATATGATCGATTTGGAAAAGGCCTCCCAGCTTCTGAAAAAGGGTATCATTGAAGTTGCACCCCTGGCGTTTATGAGAGGGCGCACCCTGAATGACTCCTTCGTGATACTTGACGAGGCACAGAATACTACCTCTGAACAGATGAAGATGTTTCTCACCCGATTAGGGTTTAGCTCGAAGGCAGTGGTGACAGGAGACATTACCCAGATTGATCTTCCTACAGGGAAGCCCTCAGGGTTGGTGGAGATTCAGAGTGTACTCAAGGGTATTGAGGGGATAAAGTTTGTCTACTTTTCTGAAAAAGATGTGGTGAGACACCACCTGGTGCAGGAGATTATTGTGGCGTACGAGAAGGCTAGTTGGAAAACTAATAAGCCACCACACGGTGAAGGAAACCCTTCCTAGGTGAGAAGCGCGTATGGTTACTTCCAATAAAAAAACGAGCACATCCCCTTTGGCAAAGGTTCCTTTCTCTCAACGGTGGGAAACGGGAGTGCTCTCCACCTTCTATAAGAGTATCCTTCTTTTCACTACCTGCTTACTGATCGCGAAGTTAATCTCACCTACGGCTCCCACGACTGTTCCTGACTATCAAGTGGGAGATATAGTCAATCAGAATATTAAAGCCGCGCAAGATTTTCTGATTGAAGATACTGTCTCCACCGCCAAAAAACGCTTAGAGAATGTGGAAAAGACTCCCGCGGTGTATGATTTTGATGCCAATGCCTCCAAGGATTTAAAGAACAAACTCTCATCGACCTTTGATCAGTTGAGGAAGCTCTATGAGTACCCTGCGGCTGGCCTTCCTGCCGAAAAGAAAAGGGAAACATTTCAGGATACACTAGGTATAAGTATTACTGATAAGCATTTTGGTGCCCTGGTTAAGTACCGTTTCAGAGAGGGTAGTACTGACACCATTCTTACCTTGATGGCTCCTCTCGTGGCTGAGTATGTGGTAGCAGATAAAGTGGTCTTGGAAGCTGAGAAGGTAAATGGAATTATGGTACGAAATGTCCAGACTCAGGAAGAAAAACTGGTCAAGGAGTTTGCGTCTGTCCTTGAGGTAAAAGAAGCAAAGAAGCTGGTAGTTGAAAGATCGAGCAAGCAACTGGAAAACACCCCCGGGTCATTGCGGCTTGCCATGGTGGAGATTGCGCAGACCTTGCTGAAGCCTACACTCACCTTCAACAAAAACGAAACCGAAGCGAGAAGGCTCAAGGCAGCTGAAGACACAAACCCGGTCTATTTCAAACTGAAAAAGGGTGAGATCATCATTCGGGAGGGGGATAGAATCACTGAAGAGGTGCTGCTTAAGTTGAAGGCCTTAAGCCAGCTCAAAAAGGAGGGGAACTCTGTTACTTCCATCATCGGCAGCTTTTTTCTCATTCTCATAATTACTTCTCTCTTCTATGCCTTTTTCCCCGGCAGTATCAGAAGGTTTAATCTGAACAATAAAGATTACCTCTTCATCAGCCTCGTTTTGCTGGGTATGGTAGCAAGCATTAATTTTTCTATACTCTTCTCAAGTGCTCTCAGTAAATCCTTTCCCTCACTCAGTGCTCTTTCCTTTTTGTATGCTATTCCCTTCGCCCTGGGTGCGGTGTTGATTGCGGTGGTGCTCAATGTTGATCTGGCTGCCATGTTTTCAGTGGTGCTCTCTATTATCGCGGGTATCCTGCTAGAGAATCAGTTAGAATTTTTTATCTATCCCTTTATTACGAGCATTGTGGCAGCTCAACAGGTAGTGTTCTACAAGGAGAGGAAAACGCTGATTAGAGCAGGCTTTCTCACTGGTGTGGTGAATGTCTTGCTCATCCTCTGTTTTGCGCTCATTAAAAAGAGTCTCTTTAACTTTGACGCACTTATTGATTCAAGCTTTGGATTTGTGGGAGGGGTGTTGACAGGTATTATTGCGACAGGGATTGTACCCCTCATCGAAATTACCTTTGGTTACACTACCAATATGAAGCTTTTAGAACTAGCTGACCTCAACCAGCCACTTTTAAAAGAGTTAAGTATCAAGGCACCTGGTACCTACCAGCACAGCATCATGGTGGGGAATCTGGTTGAATCTGCTGCAGAAGCGGTGGGTGCCAACTCGCTGCTGGCCAGGGTGAGTGCATACTATCATGATATCGGGAAGATCAAAAAGGCCGGCTATTTTGTTGAAAATCAGCCGGGTGGCGAAGAAAATAAGCATGAGAGGCTTTCTCCCAACATGAGTAGCCTCATCCTCCTCTCCCACGTGAAGGATGGGGTGGAGTTAGCAAAAGAGGGTAAGCTGGGGAGTACCATCAGGGATGTTATTAGGCAACACCATGGTATGAGTTTAATCAGCTTCTTTTATCAAAAGGCTAAGAGCCAACAGAATCCCGCTGATCAACCGGTTGATGAGAAGGATTTTCGCTACCCCGGACCCAAACCTCAGACTAAAGAGGCGGCGCTGGTGATGCTTGCTGATGCGGTGGAAGCGGCTACCAAGACGCTCACGGAACCTAACCCGTCCCGGATTCAAGGGATGGTGCAAAAGATTATTAATGGGATTTTTACCGATGGGCAACTTGATGAGTGTGAATTGAGCCTGAAGAACTTGCATGCGATTGCCAACAGTTTCATTCGTATTTTAACTACTGGTGTGTTTCACCAACGGATAGAGTATCCCACACCGGAACCAAGTGAGAACGGAGTGAAGAAGAGGGTAAATGGTAAGGATAAGCAATCAGCAGAAGCTGATACGGATAAGCCAAAGGTGGATAAGGGAAGTGGTGAGCGCGATCTTAAACGACTTGGGATATCAAAAGTGGGAGGTAAGCATCCTTCTAGTGGATGATATTCAGATTCGAGAGATCAATAAACGCTATCTCCATCGTCACCGACCCACCGATGTCATTGCCTTCTCCCAGATTGAGGGAGAAGCCACCCTCCTTCACGCCTACCTACTAGGAGATGTAGTCATCTCAGTGGAAACCGCACAGCGCCAGGCAAAAGAAGCATCCACCACCCTCACCCATGAGATTGCTCACCTGCTCGCTCATGGTATCCTCCACCTCCTTGGGTATGATCACGAGGGTTCCTCGAGAAAGGCTCAGGAGATGAGGGTTAAGGAGGGGAAGCTCCTCAAGATACTCACCCCTTATCTTACCGCCTAGAGTTTCCCCAGTTCACCCTATAGGGATGTATCAAAAATTCTCGTTAAAGATACTCATAACATTTTTGCAAGCTATACATAACAAAACCTGATTGTTTGGCACAACACTATTGTGGGCAATGCGAGCACCCATTCGGCAAATGATGCAATGGGGGCATCTACAGGTTTGAAACCTTTAGCTTCATATTTTATAAACGTCTTGATTTGTAGGTAACCCACGGATATAATGGTTCAATCTTCGAAGAGTATAGTGCCTTGGGAAGAGGATACGTAAACGGAGTATGGCAGCAGTGACTCAATGAATACCACTCAAAGTAAGGAGAAAGGCGATGCAGAGAGGGAAAGTATTATGGGTATCTTTACTGCTTTTCTTTTGTAGTTCTCCCACTTCCCTTTTTTCAGAAGAGGTGAGTGACACCAAGACGATTGCCTTTACCAAGAACGTGGTGGTAAAAAAGTTTCAGAGGGGAGAGGTGCACGCTGAACCCTACACGGTGGAAGAGAAGGATAGCTTGTGGAAGATTCTGATTGATAAGTATGGTATTAAGGATAGACAATTCTACTTCTATTGTAAAATAGCCAAGAGTTTAAATCCTTCCCTAAAGGATACCTATGAGATTATTCCCCAGCAGGTACTCCTGATTCCATTTAAGTATATTGCTAATGTTGATTTTCCGACAGAAGGGATGAGGGAGTCCTTGTACGATGTTCTTTCCTCTGAATCTCCTCAGGTACCAACGGAAGAGTATACCATTTCCAAAGGAGAGCATGTGGCACAGGTGCTAAGGGAGGTGTATAGTATCCCTGATGAACTCATCTTTGATCGATATCTCAATGTGGTGAAACGGTTGAATCCGGACATCGCTGACATTAATCTGGTTAAGCCCGACCAGAAAATTATTCTCCCCTCGATTTCTTCAGTTTCTCCCCCTTCCCAAGGGGAAGCTGAGCTTGAAGAAGTGGCGGAAGAAAAACCTCCTGTGGGAGAGGTTAAGGCGGAAACGACTCCTGTCGCACAAGAAACACCCATTGAGGGAACGGTGCAACCAGTGTATGGTGATCCTCATTATAGGACCATTGCCAAAGAAGTTCCGGGCAGCAAAGAATCATCCATGCAGGATATGAATTCCATAGCTCAAGTACTCCAAGGCACATTCACCAGGGGAGATGAGTTTAGCATACCACTGCAGAAGGAAGGGCAGATAACACTTAATACAACCACTTTTCCACTTTTGCAGCTCACCGACAGGAAAAAGATGATTTTAAATTATGGAAGTGTACTCCCTCCTGAATTACTAGAGTTGCTTAAGCAGGAGCGCTCTGATTACGAAGTGATTAATCTAAAGGAGCACGAGGGCATGGAATCTGTGTTAGATCGCATCATTACGCTCGCAGGATACTTTTCCGTAGACAAGGAGCGTAACCCCTTGGTGATTGGCGATCAGATTCAGTTTGAGATTACCGGTGACTGGATCATCTATAAGGATGAACTCCTTAAGGATATTATGGTGGTGAATGTAGTTGAGCGGGGGGCTTTGCCTTTTGATCCCCAGTTGAAAAATTACATTAATGCCTACGGCGTTACTCTCGTCGATTTCTATTTAATGGTAGAAGGCAAAAATGAGAAAGTACCCGTTGCTCCTGAACCAGCTATGTATCCGTACCAGCGTAAAGAGATTCCGGTCATTACTACCGCTGGTGGTGCGGGACTGGTGGATGAGCTATTGACGGTTCTGGGACAGAGTTACCAAAAGGATTTTAAGATTAAGGTGTTTGGAGGAATGTATGAGGGATTTGATCTTGAGGTAGTGGCGGATCGTTATTTTGAGAGGGGTGGGAAGAATCATATTATAAGTTTTCATGCCTTTCCTGAAAAAATGGTTGAGGTGATAACACGACAGGGAAATTACTTTCTTGATCTCTCATCTCCCGCCGAGAATCCTCTTTCCGTGGTCACCTCAGTACTTGATTTCTTACAGATCACCTATGATTCTCCACGACCTCGTTTTGCCTCTATGTCACAGGAGAGAGGAACGGTAGACATGATCATACCCGGGATTCTCATAACCCACCAGGATAAGACACGCACGTTACTTACCACCTTAGAGCTCGAGGAAGAAGTATACCAATGGTTGGTGGCACAGAAGGTACAAGTGGTGCATCTCGGTTTTTCTCCTGCAACTTAAAAAATGAAAAATGAAGGGTGCATTTTAGGTGAGGTAATTACCTTTTTTGACTCTTGTGCCCTCGCAATTTTTCTTCCTTTACCATAGCTGGTAACACCTGCCACCGCATCGTATCTACATCGGGTTTGCTATTCTGGTAGTAGTTAGAAAGTGGGAGGTGACTTTTTTGAGGTGTGTTTTGGGTGGGACTGAATTTCTACCTGAGTAACACCTGCTCCACTTCTTGATGTATCATCGGAACCAAAGCTTTTTACATAGCTGTGGTTTTTCAGGTGCTTTCTGATACCCTCCTTTAACCTTCCTGTTCCCAAACCGTGAATGATTTCAATTCGTTCTACACCTTTGATGAGTGCATGATCAATAGCCCTGTCTACAATGGGGAGTGCTTCGTCGACGGTCATTCCAATGACGTTAATCCTCGTGGCTATTTCTTCTTCAAGGGGGGGAGGAGACTCTTCTGGTGAGGAAGATGTTTTTGCAGGGAGAGGGGGTGGAGCGTGAGGAGTTTTTCTCCCCTTGGTGAACTCAAGGGCATCAAAATGGGTCTTAATTCTTTTTTCTCCTACCAATATCTCTGCTCTCTTTAAAGCATTATCGACCGTGAGCACCACCCCTTCTTGGTGTAAGGAGGATAGGGTGACCATCTGACCTACCGAAAGCGTTTCAATAGGTTCTCTTTTTTCTGAAGGTGGTGGCAGGTGCGTGCTCCACTCTCTCTCTACTGCCTCAAGGGATCTCTGGGCTTCTTTCAGGAGAGGGCGCTCTCTCTTCTTGGCTTCGCTCACAATTTTTTCTAGTTGTGCTTCTGCTTCCCGCAGGGACTGCTTAAATTTGTTTTCATATTCGGTTACTAGTTTTACTTTCTTAGTTTTAATTGCTTCCAGGAGCGATTCTGCAAGGTGTTCATGGACTGACACCTTTTCTCTCAATTGTGCCATCTCGCTTTTCTTTTCCGCTACCGCCTGGTGGCTTTGCTCGAGTCCTCTCATCAATTCTAACATCTGCTTATCTTTTTCCTCAAGGTAGCTCACCGCACCGCGCAGGATAGTTTCAGGCATCCCCAGGTGCTTGGCAATGGCGAGCGCGTTACTCATCCCCGGGATCCCGTATATGAGGTGGTAGGTGGGCTTGAGGGTAACGGGATCGAATTCCACGGAGACATTCTCCACATCCTGGCGGAGATAGGCATAGGTCTTGAGGAGTGTGAGGTGGGTAGTGATGGCGATGGATGACTGTTTCTCCCTCAAGTAGTCTAAGATGGCAAGCCCCAGAGCTGCACCTTCAGAGGGGTCGGTACCAGACCCCAACTCATCGATGAGCACGAGTGAGTGTTCATCGGCTTCCCCTAGAATGTGATTGAGCTGGCGGATATGGGCAGAGAAGGTGCTTAAACTTGCTTCTATGTTTTGTTCATCACCGATATCGGCAAAGATGGAATGAAACACCGGGAGCATGCCTCCCTCTTCTGCGGGAATGTGCATGCCGGTCTGTGCCATAAGTGATAAAATGCCCAACGTTTTTAAGGCGACGGTTTTACCCCCCGCGTTAGCTCCTGTAATAATCAGGGTGTTAATCTCCTTGTCCATATGGAGAGTGATAGGTACTACCTGGGGTGCATCAAAGACCCAGCGTCCTGAGGTTTCCTGTGGTTGTTCTGGTGCATCTTCTGAGGGAGGTGGTGGGGGAGTAGTAGGTTCGAAACGGGCAAGTAAGATGGGGTGTCTGCAGGAGCCGAGCATGATACGTCCCTGCTCATTCAGGATAGGTTCGCAGGCCTTGAGCGCCCTGCTCAGTTTTGCTTTGGCGTAGATAATATCTACTTTCTCCAAGAGGGAAAGATTAAAAAGTATCTCTGACATTTTTTCTCTCACCTGGGCGGTGAGGGCAGTCAAAATTCTCACCTCTTCATGGATTTCTTCTTTGATTAGGATCTGGAGCTCATTATTGAGGTTTACCACTAAGAAAGGTTCAATAAAATAGGTTGCCTTGGTATGGGAGTGGTCATGGACAACGCCGGGGAGGTATGCCTTGTGATCAACTTTCACCGGGAGCACAAACCTCCCGTTTCTGATGGTGATGAGCTGTTCTTGGAAGATGAAATTGAGATCGTCCCGCTGGAGGAGCTCGTCGAGGGTGTTATTAATAGCTAATTTGGAATTCTTGATCTGTTGACGTATGGTGTGTAGCTCATGACTGGCGGTATCTAAAATCTCACCGTGGTTTCCGATAGCGTGTTTGATAGTGTCCTCCAGCTCCTTGAGGGGAATGAGTTTGTGGGTGCTTTCCTGGAGGGCTTGGTAGTGGGAACCAGTCGCTTTAAAAAAGGTCTTAATGGTTCTCCCCGTTTCTATGGTACTGCATATTTCTTGGAGTTGTTGGGGTTCTAGGTAAAACCCTTGTACTCTGGTTTTGCGGACGGAATCCTCTATATCCCTGATGCCGTGAATGGGTATGTCGTCATAGATATTCAAAACTTCTTTCATTTGGGTGACTTCAGCGAGGAGGGTTTTTATCTCTTGGAGATGGTGGAGGGGGGTGAGATGTTCACAGAGTCTTGTGCCTTGGGGGGAGGTAACAAACTGTTTTAGAAACGTGAGTATCTTATCAAATTCGAGAACAGCGAGGGTATGTTTATTCATCCTTTATGGGGAGAGATACTTAAGTAAACTTTTATACTATTGTACTATAAGATTCCTATTTATACAAGACTTTTACTCATGCTGGATGAATGGGGTTCATATGGTGGAGACGTGGTGGTAGTAGCTACTTAGGAAAGGGGTGAGTGAAAAGGTAGTTGCTATGAGGTGATGGCACAACCTTCCCTTCTGCGCTTGGCGAGGGCTAGTGCCTGTGGAAAGGAGCGTATCGCCATGAGCTTTTGCATAATGTCAGGCCGCTCTTCTTGTATCTTTGGTAAGAGCGCTGCAAAGGTTCTTCCGATAGATTTCATGATGACAAAGAAGTTCATGGTACCCGGCTGGGGATCAGGAGCCAAGCCCACCAGATAATCTATGTCTTCCGGAGAGAGGAACTCTTTCAGCTCTGCGCCTCCGCTCGAGGCCAATCTTTTCCCATGCGGCCGGTAGAGGTAGGTATCCCACCACTTAAGGTAGGTGGAAATGCCTTCTTTGTTGATTTGATTTTTAACAAGTGCCTCGGTGACCGCATTAGCGGCACTCCAGCCAGGCAGAATAGCCCCGGTGATACTGGTTTCCTGCATCCAGCCCGCATCCCCCACCAGCAACACGTTATCTTTGAAGGGAACTTGTATGGGCGAGGCAATATTGGAGACACAACTGTTTCGATGACCGATCTCTTTGGCATTTTTAAACCAGCTCGCAAAAGGTTCGGAGCTTAAGAACCTGTCCAGTTCTGCGTCCAGATTGTCGTTGATACTATAGCTTGCTGCCGAGAGGTGGTAGTGTCCCTCAGTAAGCTCTGGTGCAATGGAAATGCTAGTCCTCCACCCCATGCAAAACATTAAGACATCTCCATCCGGAACTTGAGCACCCTCATAGGTCCTCGCCGTATCTTTGTAAGTTCCTAGGAAGGTTCTCTCTTTGTTAAAACCTAGTTTTCGGGCAATGCGGGAATTCACCCCATCCGCAGCAATGACAAATGTGCCTCGATACTCATTACCCCCATTGTCGGTAACAACCACATAGTCAGATTCTTTACTAATAGTGTTCACATTGGTATTGGTGAATACCTCCACTCCGTTTTGCCGTGCTTCATTGACCATAATCTCTACCCACCGTCCCTTATCGATCATCAGTCCTACCGGAGGCTGTTCGCCAGACTTTCCCTTTTGCGCGCTTCCGAGCTGGAAGCGGCTGCCGTTAGGAGATGTGATGTGAAATCCGTAGATTGGGCGAAAGGGACCATCGTAGGTAACAGAAAATCCATTGTGGGGAAATACAAATCTTTTGTTTCTATAATTGTAGGTGATATATTCCCCGAAGCCCTCTTCATCAGTGTTAATGATCATGGTGCAGATTCTGCGGATCGTTTTAATATCTGTTTTTCTCTCTAAGAGAGCGGCCTTGAGGCCATTTTCTCCTGCCACCTTGGCTGCCATGGCGCCCCCAGGCCCTGCTCCCACAATAATCAGATCATAGAGTTTTGCCATAGTACATCTCACCTCACCATTGTTATTGTTTACGCGTTGGCTACCTCACGGGGTGCTCCC
>CAYYOQ010000038.1:0-13082 GCA_964473235.1 uncultured Thermodesulfobacteriota bacterium
AAATCAGGAATCCTTATAATCTTTCCACTTAAATCGAGAAATCCATGCTTGGTATAACCGCTCACCAGAAGTACCCGGTCCTCTTTTCTGTATATCTCATAATTGAAGACAATGGTCACCCTGGTAAAAGAAGAAACCCAGGTTTCTATCTGCACCACATCATCATAGCGCGCAGATCGATGGTACTTGCAATACACCTCGGATACTGGGGTTACTACACCATGTTCTACTACCTCAGTATAGGGCAACTCTATTTCCCTGAAAAACTCTGTTCTCCCCCTCTCAAACCAGTCTAAGTAGTGGGAGTAGTAGACCACACCCATGGAATCTATATCTGAAAAGATCACTCTGTACTCAGTAAGGTTTCTTTTCACCACCATTCTCCTGGCATGAAAGAGTGCTATGCTTAAGGAGCGCGCTGCTCAAGGAGCACTGTGTTCGAGGAGCGTTGCACTTAAGGAGCATTACATTCAAGGAGTGCTGCGCTTGAGGCAAAAAATCCAAATTTCCAATTTCAATTCCTCAATCCCCCAATTCCTCAATTCGTTTTATCTCACATCTCACATCCCATATCTCAGATCTCACATCATAATCCCCCAATTCCTCAATTCGTTTTATCTCACATCTTTATCAGCTTTTGATAAACAACTCCATCAGTTCAAACCCATTTTCTATAAATACGCCACTCTTTTCCGCGTCCGTTTCGTTAAACGCCCTACGCTGCGTAAGACCTTTTTTTAAATCTGAAGAACTACAGATGGCAAAGGGAACTGGTTCTCCCGTATGAGTCTTCCTCACGATGGGTGTGCGATGGTCTGGCAGTACCATAATTTTATACTCATCAAACCGGCGTATTCCTTCAAGCACCGTTCCTACCACCATTGTATCAAAATTCTCGATAGCTTTTATCTTGTTGTGCACATCCCCACTATGAGCTGCTTCATCAGGGGCTTCTACATGAACAAACACAAAATCTTTTTTTTCAAGCTCTTTGAGTGCATACTCGGCCTTCCCCAGATAATTAGTATCTAGATACCCTGTCGCACCAGGAACTTTCACTGGGGTAAGACCCACGACGACACCAATGCCTCTAATCAAATCTACCGCAGAGATGACGGACCCCGTCACTCCATACTTTTCTTTAAAGGAAGGAAGACTGATAGCCTTTCCCTGCCCCCAGAGCCAGATAGCATTTGCAGGTAGCTTTGAGTCCTTCACTCTCTCGCTATTAACCTGGTTATCACTCAAAATCGCTCTTGCCCTCTCCATCAGCTGGAGAAGTGTATCAGCCCCTTCCCCCTTGGGGAGGTGGGGAATAACATCCTCACCACTAATATCATGGGGGGGGGTTGTCTCCATTGCATCTCTCCCATCCCTCCACACCACGAGATGTCTGTAACTCACCCCAGGATAAAACCTTATGTCATCACTGCCCAATCTCCCATCAAGCTCGGCAATTATGGTGCGCGCTTCGTCAGTAGAAATGTGTCCCGCACTGTAATCCTTCATGACGGTGTTCCCACCATCTTCTAAAAGAGTAACTAAGTTACAGCGGAAGGCTACATCACGAGCACCGAGCGTTACCCCCGCACTCGCCGCTTCATATACCGCCCTGCCCGTATAGTAGCGACGGGGGTCATACCCCAAGATGCTTAAGTTGGCAACATCACTTCCCGGCAGTAACCCTTGAGGAATAGATTGAACTAAGCCCAGCATTCCAGCACTTGCAACAGTATCCATCGACTCTGAGTGAGCAACCTCTAGTGGTGTCTTACCATCCAACTCTTTCAGTGGGTAATCTGCCATCCCGTCTCCCAGCAACACCATGTATTTCATCCGGACAAACCCTTTCCTACGTTATAAAAATTAAGAGGAACACCACCCACTCCCTCTGTCCCCCTCACCTCTTAACCTGTAGATTATTTTTAAAAAAGAGTACTAAAGTGTTCCCTCTCTCAGTGGTCTTGTACCTCGATAAGGAGAGTAGCTATGTCGCCCGCTGATTTAAATCGGGACTTCCATCCTGATCAGCACTGTTTTCTTTTTGGTGATAGACAAACGGTCTATTTCTTTTAACGCCTTTCTTACATCAGCCTCACGTGCCTCATGGGTCAAGAGAAAAATGGAGACTGCGCTTTTGATACGTCTGCTCTTTTGAATCACTGAGTGAATACTGATATTATGTTTCCCCAGAATCCCTGATATTTTTGACAGCACCCCTGGACGGTCAACAACAGAAAACCTTAAGTAGTAGCGGGTGACTACCTCCTGAATGCTCTTGATGTTCACTTGTTTGAGAAATGCTCGCTGATAGGAGAGTGGTGGAACCCTTTGACTGATGCCCTTCACCATGTTTCGGGCAATATCAATGATGTCACTCACCACCGCACTGGCGGCAGGCATCATCCCTGCTCCCCTGCCGTAAAACATGCTGGGACCAATGGCGTCTCCATCGATAAAAACAGCATTGTAGGTACCATCCACTTTTGACAGCAGGTGGGTAACCGGAATGAGGGTGGGGTGTACGCGTGCTTCAACCTGGTTGTTGATCTGTCGAGAAATCGCCAAGAGTTTTATCCGATACCCCAGCTCTTTAGCAAATTCAATATCGAGGGGCTCAATTTGTGAAATTCCCTCCGTATAAATCTTCTTAAAGTCAATCTCCGTGCCATAGGCCATGTTGATAAGAATGGCCAACTTGTGAGCGGTATCCACTCCCTCGATATCCAGTGTGGCATCACTCTCTGCATACCCCTGGTGCTGTGCCTCCCTCAAAATATCCTTAAATTTACCACCCTCATTGGTCATTGTGCTCAAAATGTAGTTAGCAGTACCATTGAGGATACCCAGGATAAATCTGATCCGGTTTGCCGAAAGCCCCTCTTTAATGGCTTTGATAATGGGGATACCGCCTGCGACACTCCCTTCAAAACCTATATCCACCCTTTTGTGGTGGGCAGCTTTAAACAGTTCAACCCCATGCTCGGCTAAGAGCGCCTTATTGGCGGTCACCACGTGCTTTCCTTTTTCTATCGCGCTCAAGAGTATGGTTTTTGCCGGCTCGATACCACCCATCAATTCAACTACCAGGTCAATGGAAGGATCATTAAGAATGTCGTGGACCCTTGTGGTGAGCAGGTTTCGCTCCACCTTGATTCCACGGTCACTGGTGATATCAATATCAGCAATCCTTTTTATGACAAGTGGTACACCAAGCCGCTCCTTTATCACCCTGCCATTGTTGCGCAGTATCTTCACTACACCCGTACCTACGGTACCGAAACCGACAAGCCCAATCTGAACCTTTTTCATTTCTGACCCTCAACAAATACCTTCCTGAGACCCCGTACTGCCTGATTGATGCGCTGCTCATTTTCTACCAAGGCAAACCTCACATATCCTTCCCCTGAGTCACCGAACCCCACACCAGGAGAAACCGCCACTTTCGCCTCCTTAAGCAAGAGCTTTGAGAATTCAAGTGAACCCATTTCCCTAAATGGCTCCGGAATTTTGGCCCACACAAACATGGTTGCCTTGGGCTTCTCCACTAGCCACCCCATTCTATGCAAACCCTCAATAAGCACATCTCTCCTTCTCCGATAGATATCCACAATCTCCTTAACGCTTTCTTCAACTTCATTGAGTGCAATAATGCTCGCAATCTGGATCGGCTGAAAGATACCATAATCAAAGTAACTCTTAAGCCTGGTGAGCGCCCCTATCAATTGCGCATTCCCCACACAAAAGCCAACTCTCCACCCTGGCATACTGTAGCTTTTAGAGAGGGAAAAGAATTCTACCCCCACTTCCTTCGCCCCAGGTATCTGTAAGAAACTGGGGGCCTGGTATCCATCAAAGACCAGGTCAGCATAGGCCAGGTCATGGATAATAATAAGTTTGTTTTCTATAGCGAAGTCCACCACTTGCTGAAAAAAATCGAGATGCACCACCCTGGTGGTCGGATTATGGGGAAAGGAGAGGATAAGCATCTTGGGATGAGGCCAGGTCTGCTTTACCGCCTTGATCAAATCCTGAAAAAAATCACCCTCCTCTCGTAACGGTACCGTATGGAGATCACCCCCCGCAATTATCACCGAGTAAGGATGGATAGGGTATGCGGGTGTGGGGACCAGTACCAGATCACCGGAACTAATGGTAGCAAGCGCAATATGGGATAACCCCTCCTTGGCCCCAATGGTAACAATCGCCTCGGTTTCTGGATCCAGATCAACATGGTACTTCCTCTTATACCAGTTGGTAATGGCCAGCCTTAATTTATAAATGCCCTTAGAAGCAGAATACCTGTGGTTACGGGGGTTGGCCACCGCCTCGACTAACTTGTCTACAATCGGTTTTGGTGTGGGAATATCAGGATTTCCCATACCTAAATCGATGATATCCTCCCCCCTCCTTCTCGCCTCAAGTTTGAGTGTATCCACAATACTGAATACATAGGGGGGCAAACGCTTTATCCTGCGAAACTCTTCCATAGGTCTCAATCTCTCCTTCTTTATGATATACAAATTCGTTTTAGAATATCAAAATTAAAGAGAAAAGTCATTGAAAAAATTAAACTTCGCCTATTTTGCATAGAATTTTTCTTTTGAGTTTTATGAATAAAATGACGATAGTTATATGGGTAGCTTGAAGCACAGGTTGATTAAATGTAGTGAATAATAACCCAGTTGAGTACCCATTGAGGGATATTCAATGAAAAGTCGAGGAGTATCTTAAAGAGCATCCACTTTTAACTAACTCTTTTTATCTCAATCGTTTACAATAGTACCCATGGACTCTCTTAAACAACAGCACCATAGCAAAGGTGAGAGTGCAGAGGAAGGGATCCGTTTCTCCCCCCGTGCCGATGAACTCATCAAGCGTGTTGAAGAACTTGATGAGGAACTGCAACAGAAGTTCACCAGAGAAGCCGCCATCCTCTTTACCGATATTAAAGGTTCTACCATATATTTTAAAACCCATGGTGACATTGCCGGCAGACTCATGATGCAACGTCACTATGATATGCTCTCGCCTATCATTACCCACTATGAAGGAATCATTGTGAAAACGGTGGGTGATTCCATCATGGCTTCCTTTGGAACCCCCTCTCACGCGGTGAACGCTGCCATAGATATGCAGAGAACACTCTGGAAACATAATGCGAGATTACCAGAGGATGATCACATAAAGATCCGCATCGGTATTAACTTCGGCAAGGTAATCACTGAGAATGATGATATTTATGGCAACGTGGTGAATGAAGCATCAAAGCTGGTGTCCATAGGAGAATCCGAACAAATCCTAGTATCAGCATCGGTATATCACTCCCTTCATTCAGAAGCAGATGCCCTCTTCTCCCCCTTTGAACCTGAACACTCTTCAGAGGATATGGTAAGCTTTCCCATTTATGTGGTACAATGGCAACGAGATTTCTTAAGCGAGAGGGAAATGACCACACTCTCCCTGTCGCTGGTGAATCAAACCCCACTGGCTTATGATGATAGTAGTGTCCGCACCCACTACTTTTCTCCTATTGAGCACCTTATCAAAGAGAAGGTGTTTCGGGTAACGGTTAATCCTGAGGGAAGGCTGTCCGCCATCTTTGAAGATGCTAAGAGAGCGGTAGAGGTAGCCTTAGAAATTCTTAAGGTGCTGCAAAAATCTGACCAGCTCTTCCACATTGGGATTCATACGGGCACGCTCACCGTCACTGAGGACGAACTATACGGAGGGGAAGAGGCAGATGAAGCCTGCGCACATGCTGAAATTAATGAAATCTACATTACCCACCCTACCTTTGTGTTAATAAAGGACTCTCCTCTCTTGAAATCCATCTCCCTTCCTGACACCTTAAAAAATGGAACGGCACTTTATAAAATTCTTTGGGAACCCACCGAAAAAAGGAGAGTTGAAGAACCCTCCCTCATCACTCGACAACTCTCCAATCCGGAATGCTTCTACTGTAGTTCAAGAAATCACCACATCTCCCTGTGCCCCTCCAAGGGCATTCCCTTCCACACCCATAGCCTTAATGAGATGGGATATCTCTCACCCGCCGAGATCAAAGCCCTTTTTGCCACATACTTTCCCACAATTGTAAGTCCCCATAAGCCGGATCAAGACGAGATCCTTACTCCCCTGATGCCAGATCAGAAGCCTGATTCACCTAACCTTCCCTTCGAATCCTTTTATGAAGTCACTGAAATCTTCCAGCTTCGGTTTCTTCGTGAGGTGTGGCGTTCCGAAGCTACTGATTGGAATCAGTTTGTGATTTCTACCACCAACAGGCGTGGTGGTGGCTTCCTCTGGCTGGGAGAAGACTGCCTAAGGGTCTCTAAATACGATGAAGCACACACTATGTTCACTAAGGCAGTGGAGCACAATGCTGACGATTACCGACCATACCTCGCGCTGGGAGTCCTCACGGTAGAAACAGATAATCTCACCAAAGCTACCCAACTGTTTCGCAGAGCGCTCCTCCATGCGCACACCCCCTTGCACAAGAGCTATATCTTACTACTACTCGCCAGGATAGACGAGTGCAAGGGCAACCTCGCCGATGCCTTGGAGAGGGTACGGGAAGCCTCGTACTTAGCCCCCCATTTCTTAGAAGTAAAATACCGACACGCAGTGCTCCTCGCCAAAAACGATGAAAAATATGAAGCGCTCTCTATCTTCAAAAACCTCATCGCAACCGAACCCACCTTCTACATTAGAGTGCTCATCGACCCAGGATTAAACATCATCAGGGGTGAGATAGACCTTCTCACTAAAGAGCTCTATGAGCAGGCAAAGGTTCAGGCTTCCAATAACATCAAGACTATTAGAAAAAGCCTGATGGACCATGGGGAATGGTTTAGCAAGCAAGATCCTGAATATCAAGCGGCGGAAAAGATTTTTAACCAGACGCTTAAACTCTTCGAGGGAAACAGCTACTTCGGTTTGTTGGATGTGGTGGGATATGGCTTCAATATAAAAGATAAACTCAGAGCCGTACTAAAAAACAAACGTAAGTCCATTAGAAAAAACCTCAATTCATTCTATGCCATTTGGGAAGACTATCACCTCTATCTGGAAAGATACTGTTATAAGGATCTCTTGAGCTATGGGGATTTGTTTCTGGAGAACCACTTCATCACCACCATGGAAAAGGCAATAGTAACAATATCTATTGACTCCGCTGAGAGTCTCAAGAACACTCAGCACTTGATTAACGAGCTCACCGCTCTCTCGAAAAAGATAACCAACAACCGAAAGAAACTTAACTTCCTAAAAATGATTTACTTTACCCTGGAGTGTTCTGCTAAATTCTTTTCCCGTCTCCTCCTCTCCTGCGTCCTGGTAAGCACCATATTCTGCGTGGTATTGATAGGATACCATGGCTACTCACAATCATTGTACCATCTCTCAAGCAATCTTATCATAGACTACCTCAAGTTTAGCTCTTGCTGTGGAGGGATCTTTGGAGCAGGGGTAAGTGTCTACTGGATATACAAAAACTTTGATCACCTCTATGAGAAACTGAAATGATCGTGTATATCTTTTCCTTCATCTTTGGAGCAGTGGTGGGAAGTTTTGTAAACGTGTGCATTTTCCGTCTCCCTGCCCAGCAATCCATTATCACTCCTGCCTCCCACTGCCTCTCCTGTAACCACCCTATCGCCTTTTATGACAATATTCCTCTGGTGAGCTTCATCTTCTTGCGAGGAAAGTGTCGGCACTGCAAGACTCCCCTCTCGTACCAATACCCCTTGGTGGAACTAGCGACGGGAATGCTTTCCCTCATTGCGATAGCGCACTACGGCGTGAGCATACCCTCCCTTGTGTATTTTGCCTTCAGCGCGGCACTGCTCACCATCACGGTGATCGACCTAAGACACCAGATCATCCCTGATAGCATCACCCTGCCTGGTATTGGTGTGGGACTGCTCACCTCTCTCCTTATGCCTCAGCTCAGTTTCTTAGATTCATTGAGTGGCACCCTCGTAGGCGGGGGAAGCTTGCTCCTGGTAGCGGGAGGATACTACCTCTTCACCCGGAGAGAAGGGATGGGCCTCGGTGATGTTAAGCTGCTGGCTATGATGGGGGCCTTCCTGGGATGGAAGTCAATTCTCTTTATCATTATGGTAGCCTCCTTCTCCGGCGCGCTGGCTGGTATCATGGTAATGATTGTAAAAAATAAAGACCGCCGATATGCCATCCCCTTTGGCCCCTTTCTCTCGCTGGGAGCGTTGAGTTACCTCTTGTATGGCCGGGAAATCATCTACCTCTACATTCAGTTTTCACTCTGGCTGAAAGAACTTCTGAGCTAAAAGCCATGAAAAAAACCGGTGTAGGATTGAGAGCAACTATCGTGTTAACCATTACGCTGGTGATGTGTATTACCATGCTCCTCATCAGCTTCGTGGTCTTAACCACTGCCAAAAAGAATCTGCTTGACCAAAAAATCACCACAGGAGAAATTATCATCACCTTCCTCCAGCAGCTAATCCCCATCTCTCTCATTGCGGGCGACTATTCGGAAGAGTCCCCCGATACCCTCTCCTCTCTTGAATCAACTATCAACCGTGTACTCCGTGATTTCCCGCTAAAAAACCTCACTGTGGTAGACTCTTCCCTCACCATCCGTACCTCCCCGCAGAAAAAGCTGATTGGTCAGAAAAGCATGGATGCTGATGTAGAGCAGGCACTCTCCTCAGGGCATATCATCAAGACATTTAACACCTACCAAGGCAGAGAGTGCCTTTCCCTTTCAGCTCCCCTCTACCAAGAAAATGAAATTGAGGGCGTACTCCAGGTGACACTCCCCCTCTCCGATGTCGAAGAGAGCCTGGCTACGTTCCAGCAGACCGTGGTACTTTTTACCCTTACCACTGCCTTTGCCTTTATCATCATCGGCAGTTTCCTGCTCACCCGTTATCTGGTAAAGCCTCTGGAACGGTTGATTCAAGTTACTGAAGATATTGGCAAAGGCTACGTCCCGCAGGATTTAGAACCGAGCGGTCTCAATGAAATCGGTACCCTCTCTACCTCGCTCTCCAGGATGGCTGACAAACTCCGGGAAGATCGTAAAAGAATAGAGCACTACATCCACTCACTTGAAGAAACGAACAGACAACTTAAAGTGGCACAGGATGAGGTGGTGCGTTCAGAAAAACTCGCCTCAGTGGGGAAACTCGCTGCGGGTATAGCCCATGAAATTGGAAACCCTATAGGTATCATCCTCGGCTACCTTGAGATACTGCGCCACACCAGAGGAGCGCAGGAAGAACATAGTGACGCACTGAAACGTATAGAAAATGAGCTTATGAGAATCGACAAGATTATCAGAGAGCTGCTCTACTTTTCACACCCCCGCAAAGCATCTCTCCACCCGGTATCAGTAAACTCACTCATTAAAGAGGCGGTGTCACTCATCTCTCATCAGAAAGCATTCAGCACTATCCATATCGTAGAAGAGCTACCTGAGGGACTCTCCCTCACTATGGCTGACGAACAGCAGTTTCAACAGGTGATGATTAATCTCTTCATTAATGCCATGGATGCCATGCCCCGGGGAGGAACACTCACTATTACCTCAGCACCGTACCACGGTCCTACACCTCTTTATCCCCGCACCTCGAATGTTTCAGGGGTGAAGATTACCGTACGCGATACGGGGATCGGCATCAAGAAGGAAAATCTTACCATGATCTTCGATCCCTTTTTTACCACCAAAGCACCAGGTAAGGGAACGGGTCTCGGTTTATCAGTCTGTGTGAGGATTATAGAATCATTTGAAGGCACTATCACAGTCGAGAGTTCTCCCGGAAAGGGAACTGCCTTTGCGATCATCCTTCCCGCACACCACGAGGAGAAGGCAAAGGAAGCATAAGGGAAAGGGTATGACAGCACACCGAGTTCTTATCGTGGATGATGAAGCAAATATGCTCCACATGCTTAAAACCATCCTCAGTAAGGAAGGGTATGAGATAGATACCGCCACCAACGGAAAAGAAGGTATTGAGAAAATAGAAGGCAATGCATTCGATACCATTCTCTGTGACCTTCGCATGCCCGACCTGGATGGTCTCTCGCTCCTTAAAGTCTTAAAGGAGAAACAGATTTCCTCAACAATCATTATGATGTCAGCGTATGGAACGGTAGACTTAGCGCTTGAGGCAATGAAGTGCGGAGCATATGATTACATCTCCAAGCCGTTTAAACCCGATGAAATCATTCTCACCTTAAAGAAGGCTGAAGAACGGGAAAGACTACGGAGAGAAAATCTCCTGCTTAAACAGGAAATTAAAAAAGAATTCGGATTTGAAAATATCGTCACCAAGAATGAGAAAATGCTTCAGGTCTTTGAAACCATTCGTAAGATCTCTGACTACGATACCTCGGTGTTAATAACTGGTGAGAGCGGTACAGGCAAGGAATTGATTGCCAAGGCCATCCACTACCACAGCACCCGCAGCAGTAAGTCGTTTGTAGCTATCAATTGTGGTGCCATCCCGGAAAACCTGCTGGAGAGTGAACTGTTTGGCTATGTGAAAGGTGCCTTTACCGATGCCCACCAGAATAAAAAAGGCCTATTCGAGGAAGCCCATGGAGGAACCCTGCTCCTTGACGAAATTGGAGAGCTCCCCTCTAATCTCCAGGTAAAACTCTTGCGGGTACTTCAGGAGGGTGAGATCAGGAAATTAGGAGACACCAAACAAATTACCCTGGACGTGAGAATCATTGCCGCCACTGCAAAGGACCTATTTCAGGAGGCGAGGCGGGGAAATTTCAGGGAAGATCTCTTTTACCGCCTCAACGTTATTCAAATTGATCTCCCCCCTCTTCGGGGGAGGAGAGAAGATATCCCCCTGCTCATCACCCACTTCATTAAACGATACAATGAGAAACATCACCTCAAGGTGAAAACTATCTCCCCCCGCTCCCTAAACCTTTTGCTCGAATACGAGTGGAAAGGAAATATCAGAGAACTGGAGAATGCGATTGAACGGGCGGTGATACTCTCAGAGGGAAACCGTATTGAGCCATCGGTACTCCCCTCTGATATTAGAAAAGCAATCATTCATGAAGAAAAAGAACCAATAAGCGATGAGTATTCCATCAAAAAGATGGAACGTATCATGGAAGAACAATTGATCAGAAAGGCATTGGATAAAACCCAAGGCAATCGCACCCATGCTGCAAAACTGCTTGAGATCAGCCACCCCTCCCTCTTAAGTAAGATGAAGGACTTTGGAATTGTGTAAAGACCAAGATGCAGGATACAGGATCCATGATTCTAAATGCAACAAGTAGTCAGGGGTCCATAGTCTCTGGGTTACGAGTCACGGGTTTTTAAGTTGCGTGTTCAATGAGCACGCGAGCTTGCCAACGTTAAAATCACCTTTCACTATTCACTACTTACCATTTACGATTCACTATTGACGAATCACCATGAAATGGTTATTGATCAACACACTCTCTTTTGCTGTCCTCTTCGCACTCCTCATGGCGGATGCATCTGCTAACACCTACTACATTGGAACGGACGGGGGCACCTCCGAGCAGTGCACAGGAACTACCGACGTTCCCTATCCAGGCTCTGGTTCCCACCAGTCCTGTGCCTGGTCTCACCCGTTCTGGGCACTTACCTCTAGTGGTGAGTGGAAGATTAGGGGTGGAGACACCCTACTACTATACCCAGGTAGCTACCAAGTAGGATACGGAGCTCCCAATACCGACTGGTGTGACCCCGAGGCAGCTTATGACTGCCACCTTCCTCCCCTCCCCTCAGGCACCGATGCTAACCACCCCACCCGCATACAAGGGGTAGGATATGATGCGGGCTGTGCCAGCCCGCCTGAATTGTGGGGAACGCAAAGGGTGGATTACCTGCTCACTTTAGAAAACACTTCTTATGCGGTAATAGAGTGTCTGGAATTAACCGACCACTCTGCTTGTGTGGAGTTTCATGCCCATCAACCAACTGCCTGTGAAAGAGATACCTATCCCTTTGGTGACTGGGCAGCCACCGGAATTTTCGCCTCAGACTCATCTCATGTTACCCTCACCCACCTCGATATTCATGGGCTTGCGTCTTCAGGCGTTCATGCAGGTCGTCTTACTGACTGGACAGTAGAAGATGTTCACATCACAGGAAATGGCTGGGTTGGCTGGGATGGAGACCTCTGGGATGGTTCAGACTCGAATAGCGGCACCCTTACATTTAAAAAAGTAATTATTGAGTGGAATGGCTGTGCTGAAACCTACCCGGCGAAGCAACCCGATCACTGCTGGGACCAGAGTGCCGGTGGCTATGGTGACGGCATGGGGTTGGGAGAAACAGGGGGACAGTGGATTTTTGAAGAGTGTGAGTTTAACTACAACACCTCTGACGGTCTTGACCTCCTCTACGTAGGAAGGGGAAACCGGGAATCAATGATCGAAATCAGCAAAACCAAGGCGGTGGGCAATGCGGGTAACCCGATAAAGATCGCAGGTCCCGCGGAAGTGGTAAACTCTCTCATGGTAGGTAACTGCGGATTTTTTGACCAGCAGGCTTTTGCCCAAGAAATGAGCGACCACTGCAGGGCGGGGGGGAATTCCCTCTCTTTAACTCTTTACCAGGGAGATACCGTGAGCGTGGTAAATAACACCATCGTGGGGGAAGGGGATGCACTGGTTGAGGCTCAGTGTTATGAATCCTCGCCGTGCGATGGCTCAGAGTGGGTACGCATGCAGAATAATATTTTTATGGGATACCAAGAATTTCTCTCGCCGGAAGACTGGACCGCATTCTTATGGGATCCCTCCCACCTCACCGAAGGAAAGATTGACTACAATACACTATTCGATGTTAAATACGATGAAGATACCTGCCCCTTCGGTTCACACGATATATGTGCCGATCCCTTGTGTGTCGATGACACACTCGATAGCTTTAATGGCCATCTCCCATTAGGAAGCCCCGCGATAGATAAAGGTCTGCCGGTGGGAAGTCTCAACGGCCTCGTACCCGCAGATGATCTTGAGGGCGGCGCGAGACCAGGGGGCAATGGCGTTGATATGGGTGCTTACGAGTATGGTGCGGAAATTGTTTC
>CAYYOQ010000039.1:0-8944 GCA_964473235.1 uncultured Thermodesulfobacteriota bacterium
TTAGAGCTTTTCAAGTGCTTCCCTGCCTGACATACCAACGTTTACCCCGTGTGCGAGTGCCGCAGCGTTTGCCTCTTTAACTACTCCTGAGAGAAGGTCATCGATGGTTGCAATGGCAGTACCACTGGGTGATTTTACCCGTGCTGCCGGGTATTTGAAATTGTCTAACGCTACTACATCAAAGGCTCCGCACCCCACCATTCCATTATGGGTGACAATGCACACTAAATTGAGCGGACCGAGAGGAATAACATAGCCATCTGCCTGCGTAGTGGTTAACAGTACTTTCTCATGGATCATTTTGTGTTCCCCTGCTCGCCCTGTAAGATTACCAGAGGAATATAGATTCCTATGGATTAAAAGTGTTATAGAGTGCTATGCCTATGGGGATATTTTTTCGCTGAATTCTTTTAAAACCCCAATGTCCTTGCTACCCATTTGTCTGCCGGTATCGACTAACCCATCTGTGACCATTCCCCTATTGTGTAATCCGGCAGTTGTTACTATTTTAAAGACTGAGCTGGCTATTTCTTCTAAGCTGGTAACGTTTCTAAACTCCATCTGTGAGATGTTAAGCGTTATCTTTCGCTCTTTCGGTTTGCCTCTCCTGGTATAATCGACCAGTCTCACCTGATCAAGACTGAGGATGAATTTATCAATTTTTATCTCAAGCCGGGTATCTTTTTCCCGGTATTTTTTTGCAAGGGCTTCATTCCCTTCACGGGAGGATGGTTTCAGGCGTGTAAGGTTAGCTTCTCCTTCCTCGTTTTTAATTACTACTAACTCATTAACCGTTGCCATTAGTTCAATGCAATGTAGCTGGCGATTGAGGAGTGGGCTGAGCTCATAGTCCACATAAATCAGGGGCACTCTTGCTAAAACTCCCTCCTTGAACCCTTGAGGATTGTAGAGGGTAAGCCCCTCAATCCTCATAAAGCTTTGGGTCAGTCCCACATCCAGCTTTTCAATAACTGCCCTTGTACCAAAAGTGCTTTCTATCCCTTTTTGTATGCCTAACTTTATGATCGGATTTCTTAAGAGTATGGAAGTACTCGTTAAAACCACTAACAGTAAAGCAGCTACAGTAATGATCCTTATAACTTTTGGTGGTGATTGTTTCACCGAGTTATACTTCCCCTTGACCTTATCAGGTTACCTATTTACGGTTTATGGGATTGCCATTTTCATCATATTCTTCTCTCTTGATCCTTTGCCCGTTTTTATGGGTATCTATACATCTTAATGTGCCATTCTCATAGTACTGTTTGCTGACGCCATCGAGCTTATTGTCTTTGATACTCCACTCTGCCTTGAGCTGACCACCTTCATAATATTCCTTAGCGATACCTTCGGGTTTACCGTTCTTGAACATACCCTCGCCTCTCAACTTTCCACTCTTATAGTATTCTCTGACTACTCCATCAGGGATTTGGCCAATGGTTCTCACTATGTTTCCTTGATCATCTAGCGTATACCTGGCGATTTCCTTGTTTTCACTATAAAAGACATACTCTCTGCTTCCGTCAGGATTAGTAACCAGCTTCCTGGTCACTTCTGCATTAACAATAGCAGTACTGAGAAGTATCAGTGTTACAAGAAGAATGAACTTTTTCATTGTAGCCTCCTTTGGAAATGGTTTTGGTTAATTTAACTAGTCTTAGTGGTGTGGAGAGTTAAGGGTTTCTTCTATAACGTTTAAGTAGTGTAACTGCATTTAGCCAGGAGATATGAATTTAAGAGATTTACATTATAGCAAATTTTACACTTCTGTCACCATTTTTGAATAAATATTGGTGAAGATATGCACTGCCTATTCTGTTTTGCTTTCAGATATAGCCTTGGTGGTTTATATTTATTAAACAAATACAATTATTTGTATAAAATGCTTTGATATAGTTTCCATAAATTAGCTATTTATTATTAATATTGATAAAATTACGTTTCCTGCTGAGTGATCATCTTTAGGTATCCTTCCTTCTTTTGTACTGGCGAGAGTTTAAAGTTGAAGAATAATCCTTGCTGTTGTATGGTAGGGTTTATATCAATTGCCTCAATTTTAGATTTTTTTTCTGCCAGTGTAACACCTGAAGGGGGTAAGAAGGAAATGAGAATTGTTTGTTTTAAAAGGGACAATGAAGTATGCTATGGAATACTTGAAGGGGATATAATCAATAGGGTGAGTGGGAATATCTTTAACCACTATGAGTATACCGATGAAAGATACCAGCTTGAGGAGTTAAAGGTTCTCGCACCATGTTATCCGACCAAGATTGTTGCTTTGGGACTCAATTACCGTTCTCATACGGAGGAACTAGGGATGAAACTTCCTGATGAGCCTCTACTATTTCTTAAACCTTCGACTGCGGTGATTGGCTCTAATGATACTATCATCTATCCTGCCATGTCGCGAAGGGTTGATTATGAGGCTGAGTTAGGGGTAGTGATTAAAAGGGTGGCGAAAAATGTTCCTGAAAGAAAGGTAAAAGAGTACATATTAGGATACACCTGCTTTAACGATGTAACCGCAAGGGATTTACAGGGAAAAGATAAACAGTTTACCCGATCTAAAGGGTTTGATACTTTTGCTCCTATGGGTCCATGGATTGAAACGGAGTGTGATCCTTCTGAACTTGTGGTTGAGTCCTATCTTAATGGAGAACTCAAGCAATCGGGTACTACTGCGGATATGGTATTTTCGGTATTTCACTTGGTCTCTTTCATTTCAAAGGTGATGACCCTTTTGCCTGGTGACGTGATAGCTACTGGAACACCAGCGGGAATTGGTCCTATGAAGGTAGGGGATACTATTGAGGTTGTGGTTGGTGGCATAGGAACTTTACGCAATCGAGTTGTGAAACCTGAGTAATTCCATCCCGTAACTAGCTTCACTTATCTTTCCTGGTCTTACCTCTTTCCCACCGCAGTATCTTCATAAAGGACGTAATCTCCACGGAAATCAAACCATAAAAGTATTTTCGATAAACACAATATAGTGTAGTAATAATATAAAAAATACAATATATTGATTTTTTTTCTTGACAAAAAGGAATATATTTATAATATATAACCTATAATTTATTGTAATATCAATTTAACTGGAGAAACGTGTTCAACTATAAGGAATTTTAAAAGGAGGTGATCCACATTGGGGAATAAAGTTTTACGCAGTATATATTTAGATATTGAACAGGTAGAAAAAATTAAACGGTTATCAGAAAGAACCAAAGTGCCTCAGGCAGTGTATGTAAGAGAAGGACTGGATCTCTTACTGCGTAAGTATGAGGAAAAATTCGATGTTAAGACCCCGACGGCTGAGGATAGAAGAGCGGGATTAGCATAACACGCTATCTTGAAAATTGCATGCTGCTGAAATAGTGCTGGCGATGGTAGTGCTCCTGCGGTTGTGCTTAATGTCTCTTACTGTGCGGGGTAGGAGGGAGGCAAAGGATAACTAGAACTGGATTTGCACTCCTGTGTGGGGGTAGCAGGTTAATTCCAGGAAAAGGAGGGCGTTATGCGTACCATAGCTGTAGTAAACCAGAAGGGTGGTTGTGGAAAAACCACCACTGCTATTAACTTCTCAGCGTGCTTGGCATCAAATAATAAAAAAGTGTTATTGATTGATTTGGATCCACAAGCCCATGCCTCGATCGGATTGGATGTCAAAGTTGAGGAGTTAGAAAAAAGTATCTACGATGTCTTTACTCCATCAAAGAGGAAATACATAGAGGATGTCATTATTACTCTCGAAGAGAATTTTGATCTTATCCCTTCCCAATTAATACTGAGCGCAGTGGAACAAGAATTAGCGGGAAAGGTGGGTCGCGAGAGTATATTAGCGAGGAGCATTCAGGAGATGGAGAGGAGTTATCATTATGTCATTGTTGATTGTCCACCGAATTTGGGACTGCTTACCTTTAATGCGCTGCGGGCATGCAGAGAAGCACTCATCCCTATCGAGATGAGCGTTTTTTCATTACAGGGGGTAGCGAGACTACTTGAAATTATCGAGGTGCTTAAGGTTGAATACGGACACGAAATGAGGACCAAGGCTTTGGCTACCATTTGTAATCCGAGGACGTTATTTGCTCACGAGGTGCTGAAAAATATCGAACAGCATTTTGGGAAAGATGTGTATAAAACGATAATCCATGCTACAGTGAAACTGAAAGAAGCGGCGGGATACGGTCTCCCTATTCATAAATATGACAAGAACGGGAGGGGAGCAGAGGATTATATGGCGTTGGCAGGTGAGGTTATTATTGAGGAGAAGCAGAAAGAACTTGCTACGGAAAGGATAGCCATGAGGTTATGTCCGCAGCAGGTAGGTGATGGAGTACTGCTCCGATACTATGACCCGAGTGCGCGGGAGGTAAAGATAGCCGGGGACTTTAGTAACTGGCAACCTGTGGATGATATTATGATTCAGCAGAAAGGCGATAAGGTATGGAAGGGTACCATCCATCTTACACCGGGCAAGTATGAGTATAAATTCATCGTGGATGGTGAGTGGAAGATTGATCCCAACAACCCTGAGTTGACCAACAACGATTTGGGTGTGGGTAATTCATTGCTGATTGTTCAGGAACACTAACCAGGTAGGAGTTTTTATCGAAGTACTACCATTACTCAATTACTCAGCATGGGGATATGAAGCGGGTAAAAAGATTGGGAAGGGGGTTAGAGGATTTCTCTCACCTCTTTCTCTCGTCTAAATCTGAAAAAAGTGAACATTCAACTGGTGGTACACACGATGCGGTGAGTGAGCCAGAAGGTGCGCGTATCCTTCCCCGGGTAATCTGTATTACCAGTGATAGGAGGGTAGGGGAGCGTGCTTTTTTAACGGTCAACCTGGCGTGTGAGCTTGCAGAGCGTGGAAAGAGGGTACTGGTGTTTGATGCTGATTTCAGCCTTCCTCGGCTGTGTATGTTGATGGATATTCCCGCGCGTGGTTCAATGTTACAATTTATTACTAAGAATGGGCAAGAAGAAGTTATCGCTGGGGGGAAAGAGGAACTGAAGTTAATTACCCTGGATGTAGATATTTCTGATTTACGTTCCCTCGGGGAGCATGAGAGATCCACGCTCATACAATGTTTCAGACGTGCGGAAGAGGAATCTGATATAATGCTGATTAACGCTTCCCCTGGTTTCATCCACCACATGAGAGCTATCCTTAAGGCGGTCGCTGAGGTTATTGTGGTTACCCCTCAGCAGGTGGCAGAAATGATCAATGCCTATGGGGTGATTAAATTTATTTTCCAGGTCAACGCAGATGCACAGGTAGGAATTGTGTCGAGCAGGATTGCCAACCCTCCCCAGGCAGAGGTGGTATTTGAAAAGATGCAGAGAATTGTGAAAAGGTTTTTGGATAAACCGCTCTCTCACTTGGGTTATATTCCGGAAGATGAAGAGATAGGGTTGTCAATGGTGAGAAGAAAACCGCTCTCACATACCTCACCTTCCTCTGGAACGGTCAGGTGTATTACTGAAATCTCACACTCTATTCTAAAAATGAATGGAGGGGACAATGAGCACCCGCGCTACGGGGAGAACCAGGGTAGCTTTGCTGAGAGGTTATTCAATAAGTCTCCTCTCTAAGGTGAATAGGAGAGTGCTTCAGGGCGTTCGCCATGACAAGCTCACGCAATAAGAAATAGTGAAAAACAATTAGTTCAAATGATATTCGGGACAGAATACTTATGACGGTTATTCTCAAAAAGGTTGAAGCCGCTTCCAAGGAAGAAATAGTACGTCTGATCGCTGAGCATTACAAGGTACTCGACCAGCACCTTGAGCTCATGGGAGAGGGTATAGGAACCAGAGAGGGGAAACTGTGGGATCTTACCGGTGTAGATAAAGACAAGAGGCTGGTGTTGATTAGTGTTGAGTTGCGATATACCGATAAGCTGCTCTTTCACCTGGTGAATCGCATTGACTGGGCGTGGGAGCACTTAGAGAGCATTACCAAAATGTATCCTTCTTATAAGATACACAGTGACCAGATACCCCATGCCCTCATTGTTGCTCCCTCCTATCCACCATCCTTTAAAAAGTGCATTTCCTATCTTACCTACCGGGTGAAGATTTCACTTTTTTCCTACACCTATGTGGAGAGTGGCGCGGGTAGAGGTATCTTGTTAGAGCCAGTAGAGACAAGGGCACGGTATGAGTACACGCTTAAGGATGAGACCAAATATATGCCCTCTCTAGAGGTTGCTCACGATACTAAAGTCACCACGGAAGAGATCATGGAATTTCTCCACTAGGCAATGAGAAACATCCGTTAGTCTCTTAGAAGACACACCTTACCATTCAGACAGACTGTGCCTGATTACCGGAGTGCAGGTAGACAGGTTTTTTATTCCAGTCTTACTTGAGCGTAATGACGCAGTTGCTGCCTCCAAAAGGGTTAGGAGCGATTGATTCGCAGCCAGGATCATTGTGCCATTCCCCATCAACTAAATATTTGTATTCATACCTTCCTGGGGAGAGACTTACGCTGATCTTCCACATACCATTTGAGGTTCTCTGGAGAGGGTGAGCTTCAGGGTTCCAGTTGTTGAAATCCCCTGCCAGAAGCACATGCTGGGCCTCTGGAGCACTGAATTGAAACGTGGTTTTTTTGTGATTTGATTTTTTAGTTGATTCTTTCTTCTTGATAGCCATAGAACCCTCCTTGGTGAAAATTAATGAACCCTAGCAAAACACTTCAAAATGTAGCTGAGGAAAGATATTATCCATCTGCTCGATTTGTTTAAGCCAGCGCTTATCAATATATCCGCTCTTTACCTGGTCATAGATTTTATTAAACCTGCTGATGTGATCATTGGTTCGTTTCACTGCATATGCAACCATGGTGCTGTTTTTCATAATAAAAGCCCAATCACTACTTTGCGCCAGCAGTAATTCCCGGGCAGCTTGATTAAGTGCCCTTCCTACAACCCCATTGACTCCCCGATAGCCTCGTGCCAGTTCAACCATCTTATCAGCAGCGCTATGGAGAAGGGGATAGATCCAATCATTGCTCCCATTTAACCACACCTCATTATATCCTTTATAGCCCCAGCTCGTCGTGGAGGGTGTACACACCTGGTTGACAGGATGCCGTTCCAAGTAGTCCGAAGCTGTGGTGAGTTCAATAGAGTTCTGGTCATATACAATTTTACGAATCAGGAAGTTAATCCACTCGGGGCCCTCAAACCACCAGTGGCCAAATAACTCAGCGTCGTAGGGGGCAACTAGAATAGGAGGTCGGTCCATGAGTGAACAGAGGTGCTCGATCTGCTTTTCTCGATTAAACATAAAGTTGCCGGCGTGAGTGGCAGCTTTTTCTATTGCCCACTCAGGTATATAAGGTTCTTTATACTCTGTCTTGCCGGTAATCCGATAGTACTTAATGCCGGTAGTGATTCGTATACCATCTTTATGGATATAGGGCTTAATATAATCGAAGTCGAGGTCATAGCCAATGTCTCGATAGAATTCGCGGTAGTCGTAATCACCGGGGTATCCCTCTAGAGAACTCCACACCTGTTTGGATGATTCATGATCTCTTCCAAATGCAGCGGTGCCATTGGTGCAGTAAAGAGGAGCGTAGTTTCCATAGTGGGGTTTGGGATCCGCATTGAGTATCCCATGGGTGTCAAGAATGAAGTATCTGATCCCTACCTCCTTGAGCATTTCTTCCAGCCCTGGGTAGTACCCGCACTCAGGAAGCCAGATACCTTGTGGTTTTCTTCCAAACACTTCCCGGTAGTGGTCAACTGCTATCTGAATCTGTGCCTTAACTGCGTGGGGATTAATTCTGATCAGCGGGAGGTAGGCGTGAGTTGCAGGGCAGGTGATAATTTCTAATCTGCCCAGGTCTTGAAACTTTTTAAAAGCGGTAATTAAATTTTTCTGGTAGTGGGTGACGAAGAGGGTACGAGCTTCGGTGAACCTCTTATGGTACATGGTGGCGAGGGTGAGGAACTGAGGGTGCTCCCGGTTTCTCATTATTTCTTTTTCTGCGAGTTCGATCAAGGTATCTATGTGCTTGATGTAGCGGGACTGAAGTAACGGGTCCTGCAACATAGAGATAAGGGTAGGCGTGAGAGACATAGTAATCCGGTAGGGGATAGCATCTCTGATGAGTCCTTCAAACACCTTGATCAGAGGGATATAGGTTTCAGTAATGGCTTCATAGAGCCAGTCCTCTTCTAGAAAATCATCGTGTTCGGGATGTCTCACGAAAGGAAGGTGAGCGTGAAGTATGAGAGAGAGATATCCTTTAGCCATGCTGCCTTTCTTTATCTGTATGAAACGGTAGCGTTAAAGATTTCAAAGTGCTCACTTCAGAAAGTAGGAGTTTTCTTTGTGCTCCGCCGCACCGCTTCTTCTTCCCATCGTATATCACTGCCGTAGTGGGTGTGCCTCAGGCGGGGGACTTTTTCTCCCGATCGCTCTTTAAGCCGCGTATCACTCCTCGGGGTGAGGTGAGTGACGGGGATGGTGCGAACCTTTGCCTCCTGATGCCTGCCTGTGATAAGTAATCTCTGGTAGTATGCTTTTACCTCGTCTTCTGATATCTTTTCTTCAGCTAGCTCGTTCTCCCTGGGGGTGCGGGTAGCAATGAAGGGATGGTGGAGCTGAAGTTGATCATGGGGATGGGGAAGGTGAGTTTCTCTCAACGCAAATGCTCTTAGTTCACGTTCTTGTGGAGTGAGGAAGTGTTCACTTTCCAGTATTTCTCCCTGAGCGGGCGTAGCGTGATGAACGGAGGGTAGTCCAGGTGACGGTATCTTCAAGAAGGTGTGCGCGGGTGAAGTTTTTTCCAGTGGTGGTTGCGCAGGCAAGGGTGCAATTTGAGTTTCTCTCAGCGCAGATGCTCTTAGTTCACGTTCTTGCGGAGTGAGGAAGTGTTCACTTTCCAGTATTTCTCCCTGAGCGGGCGTAGCGTGAT
>CAYYOQ010000039.1:9044-12987 GCA_964473235.1 uncultured Thermodesulfobacteriota bacterium
GTGTGCGCGGGTGAAGTTTTTTCCAGTGGTGGTTGCGCAGGCAAGGGTGCAATTTCTTTATAATCTCCTGTTACCTTCATCCATCGTTCTTTGCCGGAGAATGATTGAAACGCCCGAGGTGTTTCTATAAAGTTAGAACGGGCGAGCAGATAAAAGTTCCCTTCAGCTGACTTTACGCCAATTTCAGCACACACTGATTTATGGGAGCTCCAAAGGTCAATGTACCAGTTTCCTTTATCCCTGTCGAGTTTGATATCGAAATAGCTATGGGCGTTATTGCCATCGAATTGAACATAGGTGACGTCATACACTCTCATAGTGAGCCTAGACAAGTGGGATGACCCATCCAGTTGAGAGAGAACCTTCTGCTTATCTCCCTCGCAAATTTCCCAGTACGCATGAAACCGGCAAGGGTCAATGTCCATCAGTACGATTCTACTTGGTTGAGATTGAGTAACCTGAGGTGGACTGGTGGGCACCCCCCGGTACTTTTCTTTAAACGGCTCCTGAGGTGGACTTGGTGGTGGAGGCGTGGTATGGGGAGGGGTGCCTTTTTTATTTGTTGCATGAACCGCTGGTGATGAGTTCTTTTTAAGGGAACGAACTCCCGGCACTCCCGGTTTTTCTTGTGCGATAGTAAGTTGTTTCTTTTTAGCTTTCTGACTCACTTTCTACTTCTTTCTGATCTGCGGTTAATAGTTGATGGCAGATTCACTGAAGCGCACGCTCTGCGTCCATTAAAAAATGACGTGCGTGTTTCGTATTATCATACACCTTGGAAATCCATGAGTCACCCCAGAAGAAGTAGCAGCTCGTTTCAGACCGCAAGAGCCACTCTTCTGCCTGTTGGAGGAGAGCCTCAGCATGTACTGAGCGTCCTTTCTTTGACTGGCAATGTTTTTTCTTTAGTTGATGGTAGTGGGTACTGATGTCCCATACTTCTTTCATCGCCTTTCGCTGCGTTTCTGATCCTGCCCACTGGGAGAAATCATACCCACTGGTGCTACCCACATTCCATGCTCCTGTGCTCACTTCAACGTAATCATGTGGTTGGTGAGTTTTAAGATAGTTACTGATCATTACCGGTGTGGTCAGTGCTTCCCGGGACCTCACTTTATGCATATAAGGTGCAAAATAGTGTCCCCAGAACCCCGCCTCTTCTGCCATTTGTCTGAACCAGCCTCCATTTTCCCCGTCAGACCAGGTTGTCACCAGACAGGGGGAGCAAGCTTGGCTGGTTTTGTGTACTACTTCATTATTAAACCAGCTCTCATCCATACCACTTTCTTGAGCGTTACTTAAGTCCCTGTCTCTGGGGATCACCATGATTTCGTAATTTTCATAGCGGGCGAGATGTGGCTGGTAGACAGTATCTTCTCTCTTTCCCCCTTGAGGGGCTTTCACATGCACGCTATCTACCACCACATATTCGTAGCCGCAGCGTTTAAGTGCAGGTATCATCTCCATACAAAACGCCATCTCCGGGGGCCAGAAACCGCGTGGCTCTTTTCCGAATACCTCTTTTATTTTTTCTCTTCCCTTAAGGAGCTGGAGTTCCCAATCTTCCATGGGGATTAGGGGAAAGATAGGATGAAAATACCCCATGCCGATCCACTCTATAGTATCTATTTCTCCATAGGCTGCCAGCATCTGGGGAAGATCGATGAGGTGACGATATCGGTCAACTATCTCAGGGTCAGTGAGTTGTTCCAGCAGGGTGCCGGAAAAACCAATGTTCACCCGAGCGACGTCTTGGTAAAGCTGAGCATACCGTAAGGGGCGTTCGTAGCAGAGGATGATCTGTTGAGCTTCCCACTGGTTTGTCTCAATTAAAAGACTGAGGTTGTGGGGGGGCTGGTGCATATGGAGCCCCAGCGCATGATATACCTCTGCCATCGTCCTCCCTACCTACTGGTAATATACATTAAGTATCTGGTCAGCAATACTGTTCCAGGAGAAGGCGTGTTCTACGACATACCTTCCGTTTCTCCCCATCCAGCGCGCGTGTTCAAAATCTCTGAATGTGTTCCCAATGCCCCAGGCAATAGACTCAGGGTAGTCGTATATTTTGAGCCCGTCCACTCCATGCCAGACAAACTCAGAGGGACCACCATTACAGCTTACCACCACCGGTTTACCCGCACTCCAAGCTTCCAAAATTACAATGCCGAATGGTTCATTCCTGCTGGGAACACATACCACATCACAGGCTTTATAGATGTTGGTAAGTTCCTGCCCGGAGCGATACCCTAGGAATCTGGTAGCATGATAGACGCCGCGGGACCAGGCACGGTGCTCCACACTGCCACGCAACTCCCCATCGCCCACGAAGATAAACTTAGCCTGTGGATAGTAGTGCAGTATCATGGGAATGGCTTCCACCAGGAGATCAGGTCCTTTCTGGTAGGCCATTCTTCCCACAAAAAGTGCGGTAGGATCCATGGGGCCAATACCATAGCGTGCTTTGACCTCACCGGGATTGATCCACCCGTCGAAGTGGCGGTAGTTAATGCCATTGTATACCACGCTTGCCTTCCAGTCAGGCACATTGTACATCCACATGATCTCATTTTTGAGGGCCTGGGATACGGTAATGATCCTTTCCGCACAGTAGGTGCCATGTCTTTCATGATCTCTGATACGAGCTGATGGTCCACCCCAGAAGTTATTACCACATCGTCCATATTCAGTGGAATGGATGCTAAGTACCATCTTTCTCCCTCTTCCCTGCTTAATCCACACCGCCGCATTTGATGCCAGCCAGTCATGGGCATGGACAATATCGAATCCGCCTACATAGTTTTCGGTTTGGAATAAGTGGTGAACAAACGAGCGACACATATCATTGATTTCATCAACGAAGTTATGCTGGAGACGGAAAGGACAGCGATGGTAGTAAACTCCATCGATGCGTTCATAGGTCGGCTGTCCGTTTGACATTCTGGTGAATACATGGACTTCATGACCTTTTCTCTCAATAGCTGCGGCAGTTTCAGTCACTACCGCTGATACTCCACCAACACTAATAGAGTGAAGAGATTCCCATGAGAGCATAGCAATCCGCATCGGGGTACCTCACGTTTTAGTAGATATGATTTTTAGTAGAAAAATACTATCTGCGCCGAGAGAGAAGAGATTTTTATTCAAAGAGATATATGACTGCTTGGTAAATATCAATTTGAATAAAGTTTGCATAAGAAGAAGATAAAACAGAACAGCATTTTCTTCACGAGTGACGAAATTATATCACTGCAAGGGATTAAGTCAAGTGTAATATAGTGGTGAATGGGAAATTAACACATAATTAGGCTCCTCCTACCGTTTTTTATTTTAAGAGATGAAATTTTATTAGGGATTTTAAGAGAGCATGTCATCATTTCTGGTGAGATTTCTTTTCTGAGCAATAGTTCTATTGTATTGAAAATACTTGACAAAATCATTATAGCGAGGTATAGTGTATAAAAAATAAATCCAGTAAGAATATTTGTTTCATTTACCTTTCGAAGCCACTCATTCTTTGTTGCCCCTCGCTTTAAAGTTGAGGCTGTACCATCGCTGCATTAAAATGTGTGCAGACGCTGCTGCTACCTTCTGTAAAATATTTGTTCATCGCTCTATGGTAGTGTAGGTGATCTTCTCATCTTGTGTAGATGTCAGTGGCTTCGATTTTCTGGTGTATGGTGTTGCATAGATAGATATTCCTTGTGTGGAGGGTTAGAGTGTGATGCTTAATCCTCTTATGCCCGTTCAGGTTGCTGCGGTTGAGCAGAGACCCCTGCCAGAATTATATTCGCCAAGGGTCACTCATGAGAGGTTTGACACTACCGAGCTACGGCGAATTTCTGATGAGCAGGGAACCAATGAACTTCAGCCCGATCTGTTTTCTTCCAGATCTCAGGAGAGACAATGGCAAAGGGCTGCGTATTTCAATGATTATTCCTTT
>CAYYOQ010000040.1:0-9170 GCA_964473235.1 uncultured Thermodesulfobacteriota bacterium
GTGTATGTCCGGGTTTTTGCTTTCCAGTGCCTCGAGTATCTGGTCGTCAAATCCGCGAATGAAACACATGCAGAATACCGCGGTCAGTCTCCAATCCCAGTCGTTACTGGAGTAGGCAACACGGATCGCATCCCGATGCCAGTCTTGTGGGGCACGCACTGAAGCTTCCAATATCCGCCTCGCACATTCTTTGGAACGTTGTCATCCACGTAGAGCTTGTGGAGCAATTCCTGGGCCCTGTGGAACATCTGTTCGGTAATCGGCACGTCATCGGGATCTTCGAATCTCTCTATGTCCACGTATTCGAGGACAGGCCCCAGCGAGATCGCCGCCTTGCCCTGAAGCAACTCTGACTCATCACTGTTACGTAGGATTGACAGCAACGCATCGACCAGCTCATCGTTGATCACGGTGAAATCACCTGCCAACTCTGCGGCAAGCAGGCGGTCGGATTCATCGGCCTGATTACTATTGAGAATTCCCAGGATTATCTTACCTGCGTCTTTCGGCCAGTCCCATGGAGGGGTATCCTTCAAAAGTTTTAAATCCATTTTTCCCCCGTGTGCGTCATCATTCGTCTTTGGCTTTTCCTATGATCTTCCTGTCATAACGTTCTCGAGCAGGAAGCACACATCCTGATTGTCCGACGAGTTGAGCCAGAGCATACGGTCATAGACGTACTCAGTTTCTTCAAATCGTCCGAGGTAAGTATAGGAAAATGCCAACAGGGTGTCAATATTAATATCTTGAATTGGCACAACATGTTGGAGCGCCAAGAGGGTCACTGTAGTTATTTTGTCAACCCTAGCTTGCAATAGGGTTGGGAATCTCAAGAATCAAGGTTACTTGCCAATAGTAGTAACTCATCTAACTGCAACAACCTCTGAGGAGGTAAAAATAAGGTACGGTATTGTCACACCAAACCTTTTCCCTTCCCCTGCTCCATTTCTCACTCCTCAGACTCCCAATTCCCCGGTACCCCCAGTCTAATCCCCCCTATTATTTACTACTAGGGCTGGCGCCTTTGCTGCCTAGCAGTAGATCTTCCTAGGGGCTGATGGATAGGAGGTATGTAAGGAAAAGTAGTTTTAGTTTGACAATCGAAAACAAAGGGAATAATTTTAATGACAGACGTAAGTATCATGAAGGAGTACGATGACTGGGAAAGGAAAGGGAGATGGAGTATACAACCGCAGTGGTTAAAGATGAAATTTACCTTAAACATATAACCGGTGAGTACCATCCGGAAAGTCACCAGCGCTTGGAAGTAGTGTATGAGATGCTAGGGGATGAGGAAGTACAAGGGCGCTTTAAAATGCTTTTACCACGTCCTGCTACTCAAGAGGAACTTGCCCTCAATCACTCTTTGCACTATATCGAACAAGTTGCCTCAACGGCGGGGCGTCCCTATACCATGCTCGATCCTGACACTACCACCTCTCCGCACTCTTGGGAAGCGGCTCGCATGGCGGTGGGGGGGGTACTGGTGGCAATTGATAAGGTGATGGAGGGTAAGGTATCCAATGCCTTTGCTCTGGTGAGGCCGCCGGGACACCATGCTGAAAAGAGTAGGGGGATGGGGTTCTGTCTTTTCAATAATGTTGCCATTGGTGCGCGCTATGCTCGAGAGAAATATCGTTTAGACCGCGTGCTCATTGTTGACTGGGATTTACACCACGGTAATGGTACTCAAAATGCATTCTATGAAGACCCCCAGGTGGTGTTCTTCTCCACTCACCAATACCCCTACTATCCGGGAAGTGGGAGTATTGAGGAAAGTGGGAAAGGGGAAGGCAAGGGATTTACCATCAATGTACCCCTCCCTGGTGGTCAGGGGGATCAGGATTTTGCACGGATCTACCAGGAGATCTTACACCCGATTGCCTCTGCGTTTAAACCCCAACTCATTTTAGTTTCAGCTGGTTACGATATTTTTTTTCAGGACCCGCTAGGGGCAATGAATGTTACCCCGGAGGGTTTTGCGACGCTTACCTCTTTAGTAATGGAGACTGCCACATCCTTGTGCCAAGGGAAAGTAGTCATCTCATTAGAAGGGGGATATCATCTAAGTGGCTTGAGAGATTCAGTAAAAGCTACTTTGAGGGAGCTTATGGGAAATTCTATCCTGAGCGGTTCAAAGCGGGAAGGAAAGATATTGAGCAGTACGGAAAAGGTCATTGAGAAGGTGAAAGCATTCCACAAGCGCTCCTGGCCTTCACTTTAAGCTTTTTACTCTTGTTTTTTATTTTCAGTGGATTCGGTTTCTTTAGTATCCTTACGGGTATCGATCACTATATTGTGCAGCATTTCCCACGCCTTTTCTCTCTTTTCCCTCTCGCACTCCTCTTCGTAGTTTTTCTCATCCTCAATCTCTCCCGTCGAATAGATGGTGGAGATACTGCCATCAGGTTCCTTAACCTTTCTCACCCCTATGTTTTTGTATGGATCGGAGAGCTTTTCCCTGGTCATTTCATGTTGAATCATCAACTGGATAGTTTCGTCACTTACTCCTGTTTTTTTTAGCTTAATAACTTCATCTACCGTGAGGGCAAAAGAGGTAGGGGAAAAGAGGAGAGAAAGGATAGCAAGTGTTAACAAAGTATAGTTATATCTCTTCATGGTTACTAGTCCTCCCTATTGTATATAACTGTATCACTATAGAAGCATGAAGGCAAGTCGTACTGTATAATCTGCGCTCTGTAGCACTCGCAGTGTGAGTGGTGAAGGTATGAGAGAAGATATAGCAAAAGTAAGCGTTAGGCAAAAGGAGTACGTGTTATGAACTATGCAGCATATGCAATGGATTCCCCAGGATTTTCTGTTTTTCAAAGCAATCTTCAATTAAGTGATCAACCACTGCAGAGAGTACGGAGGTAGCAGAGGGAGTAAGCTCTCCAGCTTTAAGATCAAGCAGTAGAAAGGTTTTTCCCGGTTTACCACTTCCTGCTCCCGTTGCAAAGTATAGGGTGTCGCCGGTCTTTACCTCAAGCAGACGAGCGGTTACCGTTACCTTATTACTAGTAATATGGCCTACCCTGTAGTAGTCTATACTGCCGATGAGGATGTAATCGCTCTTAAGACTTTTTCCTTGGTCAAGGGCAAGCCCTGTCTTGCCATTCCAGTCTCTTCCTCTCTCATACCACTCAGTGGTTTGAGAGAGTGAAACTTCAAACTTTTTCTTTCCTAGTAGTCGTTGAAAGAATAGTTGGGCGGTATACATTCCGATCTCTGGGTAGTAGGAGGGGCTTTCGAAAGGAAGCACGGTGAGTGTCGCAGTAGTTTCTTGCGTTGGGAATTCTTTCCTCACGTACACTTCGGGAGCTTGGAGGTGGAGAAAACTTGGTGTGCACCCTCCTAAATAGCAGATAGTGATAAGAAGCATGAGAGCGAGTCTACGGTGTTTCATTAACCGACTTCTCCTTTCGATCTTTTTGTGTTCTCAGTGATTCTCGTTGTTTCTTAAAGAGATAGTGGACAATTTTGTTTTGATCTTCCTCTTTGATATGAATATACTGAACACCTATTCTGTAGCCCCCTTCAGGCAGGGGGGTTGCTCTCACTACTTTACCCCATACCTCAATGAGAGCTATGGGGAAGACCGGTAAGAGCATTTTCAATTCGAGAAGCTTTCCTTCTTGGACCTTTTCACTGGTGGTGAATCCGATTCCCCCTTCGCTGAGACTGACCTCTGTGGGTTTTTGAGTGAAAACGTCTGTTTTTTCCTCACCTGAGAGCATGCTGAGTACGAGATTGAGCTTTAAATTGATGTCGATCAACGCATTGATTATAAAGGGATCCACCTTTCCTGTGTCCTCTTCCTTTTCCATATCCTCTATAAAGGGTTGCAGAGAAAACGATCGGAGAGACAGTTTCCCCTCCTTATCTTCTCCGCCAGAGGTTGTTTTTTCAATTGCGCTGTATTCTTCAGCGGTTAGTTCCCGGTAATGTAAAATAATCATCACCTCCATGCGGAGATGTGCACGTATATAGTTTCTCTCTGACATAGGGTATGCTCTCTGGATGTTTTTTATATGATTGGTGAGTGCTATGTATCAGATAAAATCTTTACCGCATCTCCACCATCCCCTTTAGACCTATAGAGCACATGGTCAGCTCGCCTGATTAACTCGTCACTACTCATCCCATTATTTGATATATCTGCAATACCGATGCTTAAGGTAATGGGATGGGGAGTTTCCTCTGTGGTAACGGAATGATGGCTAATGCTATTTTTTAACCTCTCAGCCAGTACAGCAGCTTCATGTGCCTTTGTTTCAGGTAGAATAATGGCGAATTCATCACCGCCATATCTGGCGATGAGATCAGTATCTCTAACGCCGCTTCGTAGGTACGCGGCTAAGGTTTTAAGTACTTCGTCTCCCGCTTGGTGACCAAAGGTATCATTAATTTCTTTAAAACCATCAATGTCGAGCATGATCAGGGAAAGGGATTTTTGATACCTTTTGGAGCGACGAAGTTCTTTGTCTAGGGCATGTTGGAACGCACGACGGTTGTAAAGTCCAGTTAACTCATCGGTAACTGCCAGCTCCTGGATTTTCTGGTGCTCTGTAGCGTTTTTCAAGGCGAGCGCGAGGTGATTAGTCATGGTAGAAATCAACCTGAGATGATTTTCTCCCATTTTCTTTACACCGATTATGCTTACTATCCCTAGGACAGCAGTAGCAACTTCAAGTGGGAAGTAGATTTTTTCTGCACTCGCTAAGGTAGCTTTGTGGTTTGCTCTACGTCGATTCCTAACTTTAACTACCTCGGTGTGGATGTTGTCGAAGTGGAGCTTCTTTCCTGTAGAGTTACAGTATGCTTTGATGCTTTCGTTTTTTACGCTTTCAACTGTTTCGTTGCTTAAGGAAACGGAGGGGGCAGAGATTTTTAAAAAGGCCTCGCTGTCTAGGAGATAGAAAAAGGTTATCAGTTCATACTCAATTAATTCATGGAGTTTGCTTCGAGCAACCTTATCTACCATTGCGTGCGCGTCAAGACTGGAATTGATCTCCAAGCTTAATTGATTTAATACATTTAATTCTTGATTGATTTTTTTAAGGGAAACCTTTTCTTTTTTCAATTTATCGCGCTGCGTATTGAGGATAGCGTTAGTATTTCTCAAGCTTTCTGACATTTCAAGAATTTGAAAGAATGCCTTTCTGTTTTCAATTCCCTTTCTTACCACTTCTTCTAGTTGATTATAATCTATTGGCTTTTCTAAAAAGCTGAAGGCTCCTTCCTGAAGCACGGAAACTACTGAGCTTAAATCAGGTTTCTTTGCCATGAAGATGACACAACTTCTGCAATTAGAAGAGTAGAGACGTGTTAAGATGTTTGTTCCACTTAAGCTAGGTAATCTTTGCTCAACAAAAATGATATCAAATTCACCGCTTCCATTGTCAATTCTTTTTAAGGCAGTAAAAGGGTCCGGCTCTTTCACAACAGTGAAGCCTATTTTTTTAAGGAAAAAGGATAAATTTTTGGCATTATTTACATCATTATCAATTATTAAGGCTTTACCCATAAAACATCTTGCCCCCATAAAAATGATATAGATGTTTCAAAAAGTGTATAAAGGTATGCATAAGAGAATAAGCACAATTTATGCCAGAAAAAGAAAATAGCCATTTTTTCAATTTTTTGGGTGAATTAAAAATTATTAAATAATTTTAAATAGATGTATTCTAGAAAAAGCTCTTTTTTCTAATAAGCATCACCTGAGGTGTGGAAGGGATGACTATAGATAGTCAAAACTTCGATAAGTGACATTATTTTGACTATGTCGTTAATCTTTCATTTTTTCTGCGGAAAGGAACTAGAATTTTAGTGGACGGTAAAACAACCAATCAGGAGGAGAGGGACATAAGCTAGAGGAAGAAATTGAGTCAAGGTCGATTTTTTATCAAAAAAGCATTCTGTATTGTAGACCTGCAAAAATATGCATGGTCCAGTTCACTAAAAAGCTACCTGATAGTAAAATCCCTTTTCATAGCATCACTACCTCTTCAAGAATCCTTTTTCCAATTCTTGGCTTTAATGCCTTTTTTGACACCAGATCAACTTTCATACCCAGTAATTGTTGAAGATATTCCTCCAACTCTAAAAACTTAAAAAAACCGATAGGACGGCTAAACTCTACCAGTATGTCCAGATCACTTTCGTCCGTTTCCTCTTGCCGCAAGTATGAACCAAATATCCCAATTTCCTTGATGTTATATTTTAATATTAGTTCCTTTTTGGCGCTACCTAGTATTGATTTAATTTCCTGGATGGTTTTCATGAAATCTCCGTTACCTTTTTTAGGCTTTCTTTGATACTTTTTAATTTATGAAAGCTGACATTAATTTGGTGTATTGTAAACCCAATAATTTATCTAATCAATGAATTATTTAGCGCAAACTGTGTTATAGTGGACGTACTTAACTTAATAATTTTATTTTTTCCTCTTTTGTGATTTTCTCACTCTGGTTGAGAGAGGTTAGGCTTAAGTGATTAAATATTTCTTCTTACTGATAATAGGGCCTTCTTACATTTTTCCTAATGGAGGGGAGGACAGAAAGGTTTGGCTACTTTGAACAAAGGATTAAAATGATGAAGGTTTATCGAGGAGGGTCTAAAGAACTTGAGATTTTGCCTCTTTCTTATACGTGGAAGGTGTGGTGGTAAGGTTTTCTTCCTGTGCCCGTGAATAAATCACCTGACGCACGGAATACTCACTATCCCTAATTACCATCTGTTTAGCCAATTTTTTCTCAACATTAATTACGATGGGACCCTGAAGATTCACGGTAATTTCACTGTGGTCTCTTTTAATATTTACAATCACCACGATCAGTGCCTTGCTCGCATCAGAGAGGTCGATACTGCTTACCTCTTCCTTGGGAACTTTGGCTTTATACGTAGGAACAAAAATAAGGGGATCGGTAATTACAAAAGCCAGTGAGGGATCATCAATAGACTGAAACCACTTAAAGGGGCTCTCCTTATCTAAATGGTCGAGAATGATGTAGCGCGTGAAGTCTTCAAAACCTAAAATCCCTTCAGGCACCGTGATGATGAGAGTTTCATCAATCTCTACCTGACCAAAGCGCGTCGTTTTAATTTCCACTAACTACCCCTTTAATTTAAAGCCCCAGCCAATGTATTCTGCTTCTAGGGTTTTTTAATCCTCTTCCAAAAATCTCCCACCTTTTTAAGGTGAATGGGACTGATTAAGGCAGCCATCCTGTTCTCTTCCTGAATTCTCTGGTACACCTCTTCCCGATGAACCTTTGTATCCTGAGGTGCCTCCACACCTACCTTTACCTGCTTCCCCTTAATTTCGATGATGGTAATCTTTATCTCATCACCGATGGTAATGCTTTCACCCAACTTCCTTGTCAGTATTAACACTTACCCTTCCCTGGTAAATTATGATTCTCTGTGGTATCGTCTCTAGATCGCTTCTTCTTACCTTCCTTTTACTACAGAATAGTCCCTAATGCAAACTGTTTTAGCGACTATGCCACTGCCTAGCGGAGGAAATTGAGGAGGGATGTCTGTACCGACTGTGCCGCTGCGGACATAATTGCCTCAAGCGCAGTTCGCTGCAAGGCAAACTTGGTGAGATACTCTACCATATCAGCATCTTCGATGTCAGACTTTAGCTCACTTACCTCAAGTTCACTTTGGGCCAGACGACTGTTCATCGCATCCAATTGATTAGACCTTACCCCCACCTCTGAACTCTTCTCAATCAACTTATCTAAGATGGGGTCAAACTGCCCTATGATAGTGAGGAGCCCAATGCGATCATCCTTTTCTAACGCCTCTTGTAATACCGCCAGAGTTTTTAAAAAGTCATTTGCTCCCTGAATCCCCAAGTCAGAGGCTGATGTTCCTTCGCCCACTTCACACACCACCGCTGCCGTGTCAGAAGAGGTTGATTTTACATCGAGCGCGATCTTAGAGGAATTGATGGTAGCAGAAGCATTGATACCTAAGTCATTAATCGTCATTAAAATATCCGTAATAGATTGTGCCCTGGTCAGGTCAACCGTTTCATTGGAGAGACCATTCACTAGCTTGATTTTGGTTAAGCTCAAACCCGCTCCCCCCTTAAGTGAACTGATGCGGGTAGCAGCACTCACTGCAGGATTCAAGTCTGTACCGTAAATAGCCCCTGGTTTATTTCCCACGATACCCAAATCCCTGGCGGTTGCAGTATTAGCCACCACTAAATTCTGTGTGGGAAATCCACTGGTGTCTGTAAGGGTGATCCCATTTCCCTTCGCGTTAATCGATGCGGTCACATTAATTGCTGCCGCATTGATATTAGTAATCACGTCTGCAACCGTCTGATTTGCCGCCACTGCGATGGTGGCGGTAGTACCAAAGCGATCGGTGATGGTGAGGTTACCTGCGGTCACCCCACTGCCTCCGTTAAGATCGGCAAGGAGTGTAGGACTGGTGCCTGAGACCTCAAAATCCCGATCCAACCCCACGGTTCTCAAGAAATCATTCGCAGTATCACTTACGAGTTTAATGGATGAGGTAGTTCCTGTAGTACCAGAGATAATGGTAAACTGCCCACTTGTGGTTACTCCAAAATTCACCGATGCATCTGACAGTGGGGCAATGTTGGCATCGGCATTGATTCTGGTTTGGATCTCCGTTGCGAGCGTTGCAGAGGTATAGGCACCTGCAGTAATGTCAATCGCGGCAGCGCAGGCGGTGCCATCAACCGTGATACGAAATTTATCATTCACATTATTAAGGATATTAAATTCTACCTGATTATCACTCACCTCTGATCCCCCTGCCGCAAGTACACCAGAATCGATGCTGTTAAAACCCAAGGTCTGCTCAGCAGTGGTTCCCGCAGCACCCCACCGCAGATTGAGTGTCCCGCCGTTACCGAGATCATTGACAATGGTGAAGCGGTCGGTTGATTCATCATAGGAGACGGTGTAGTGATACTGGTTCCCGTTAGGGTCGGTTTCGCTCTTAGACTCTAATGCCCGCTCAATAAAAGTCGCTACCTGATCACCTGTGTAAATCTGCCCTGAAACTGCTCCCCCATCAGTGATGAGGTTGGCAGTAATATCTGCCCCCCCGTTCTCTGCAAAGACGAGGTCGGAGTTGGTGGCATCAAATACAAAGCCTGAAGTTACCTCAGACCTTCCACC
>CAYYOQ010000040.1:9270-12695 GCA_964473235.1 uncultured Thermodesulfobacteriota bacterium
ACCCATTAGTTAAGACAAAGGTCACCTTGTACTTTGACAATCCACTGGGAGCACTCAAGATGGTATTACGATTTTTAGCGACCAGCCCGGTGGTAGATGTCCTCCCGGCAGTTGCTGCCGCATTAGAGAGGGTGGGATTGAGGTCTGTCACTAAAAACTCTGGACCCGCAAGATTAATCTTAGATTTAATACCCTCTAAAATCTCAACCATCAGGTCATCCCTGTTGCCATTGTAGGTCCCATCCAGATTAAAGGGAGCACTATCGGTTATTGAACCACCAAAGATATAGTTACCACCGAGCTTTGTATTAGCAAAGTTGATTAACTGCTCGTAGAGATTTTCTGCTGCTACCGCTGCCTGAATCCTGGTGTCGCTACTCACCGTGCTGGTTGACTGAGCAATGGCAATATTCTTTGCCTGAGCGACCAGGTTCTGCATATCGAGCAATACAGAATCGCCCATGCTCAACCAGGAGTTACCATAGTTGATATTCTCCTTATACTGACCTAACTTGGTGAGGTCAGACTGGTAGCGGATTATCCGGGTAACCCCGATGGGGTCATCAGAGAGGCGACTGATCTTTTTACCAGTGGAAATGACCTCCTGAAGCTGCTGGATACGCTCAGTTCCCTTGCTTAAGTTTCGAATCAGGCTGTCAAACATCATCATGGTGGAAATGCGCATACCTTACCTCACACTCCGTTATTAAATTATATCGAGTAGTTCTTTCAGCATCTCATTGACAACATTTATCATCCGGGCTGCTGCAGAGTAGGACTGCTGAAAGCGTATCAAGTTAGCCATCTCCTCATCGATATTGACACCTGAGATGGATTGCTTTCTGGTGGTGAGCTGGTCAACCATGGTCTGCTTGTAAGAAAGCGTTCGTGAGGAACTTTGGACGCTCACCCCCACCTCACCCACCACTCCGTTGTAGTAGCCATCGAAGGTAGAGGTGTCGTTATTCATATATTTCCCATCCCTCAGGGCCGCAATCGCTAACGCGTTACGATTATCATCTCCCGCACTACCTTCTGAGGCAGCTATCGTATTCACATCATTCACTATCACGGAGTTGACCGCCATGTTTTTGGCTACATTCTTCGTGGAGTCAATGGTAAAGACATCTCCTGATGCTGGTCCGGTAGCTCCATCAGTAATCACTACCCTCATTCCTTCAAATTCAATATTACTTCCACTGGTGTAAGCAAAGGAACCATCATTGTCCACAACACCATTAATGCGAGCAGTCATAACTTGAGTTCCATCTATAATGTTATAAATTTCATAAGTAGCCGCTCCCGTGAATCGTACTTCGTAATCATCGAGGGTTAAGACAGTATTGTCATAGATGCTCCCCGCATTGATTGATGCACCGCCGGTATTGTTTTCCGATATACCCGTAGTGACACTAAAGGGGTTGAAGAAATTATTTTCGGTTGAACCATCAAGCCCGTAGCCATAGTAGTGAAGTTTATTAACCTCGTTAATAATTCCTGCCGCCAATCTATCTACTTTTTTTATGTACTCGGGGATAATGGAGTCTCTCATCTCCAGTAACCCCCTCAACTCACCCCTCTTGATACTCTCCGTAATATCAGTGACACTACCCGTTCCATCATCCCAGCTTACATCGTAGAAATTGTTATTGGTGCTATCCACCTCAATCGCCAAGTGCCATCCCGTTCTGCCCTGCACCAAGGGTTTTCCGCTTTCCAATAAGACGGTGACTTGTCCAGAGCTGTCCTCAAAGTAGGTAAATCCAATCTTGCTCGCCAGCTCATCGAGCAGTACATCCCTCTGGTCTCGAAAATCATTAGCTTTATCTTCACCAAGTTCAATGGAAGAAATCTTCTCATTGAGCTCTACAATCTGATCAACCAAGGTGTTGATATCATCTACCGCTCCCTCCACATTGTTATTAATATCCCTCTGGAGGGTGTAGAGTTCATTGTGCATCTTATTACAATCCTCTGCCATGGACTCCCCTGTACTCACCAGTCCTACCCGTTCAGCCCGCCCCGAGGGATTATTAGCGAGTGCCTGCCAGGCATTCCAAAACTCATCCATCACCCTGCTCACTCCATACTCAGAAGTCTCATTAAAAATTTCCTCTATCCGCTTAAAATTGTAATCCTGTGCCTCCCAGTTCCCCAGGATCTGTTTCTCAAAATTAAGTTGAGAGGTAATGAACTTATCATAGTCTCTCTGAACGCACACCGCCCTCACCCCCGTGCCCATCTGTCCTATCCCAGTGGTAATAGAGGGCCCTGATTCTAACTGTACCTTCTGCCGGTTATATCCAGGGGTATTCACATTGGCAACGTTGTGGGCAATAACCTCAATACTCGCCTGTTGCGAGAGAGTTGCCCACTTACACATATCTAAGATTCCATACAAGCCAGGCATACTATATCTCCCTTGAAATAAGACGTCCGTACCTCATGGGATCCTTTATTTTTCCGCTATCCACATAGGTAGGACTTACCAATGATGCGCAGTGCAAGAAATCCAAGGCACGCGTGAAGTAGTAGAGTGAATCCTTGATGATGAGCGCACTGCCTTGATTGATTTCTTGTATACTCTTAAGCAGCGCAGAAAGGGTGGAGAAGGTAGAGGCAAGAAGCGAACAGTGTGGTTCATCAATCAAGGAAATTATTTTAGATAAGGTGAGCTCCTGAGGAGGGATAGCAAAATGCTGGGAGAGTTGCTCTACCAGCAGTGCGCGTGACTCTTCCAGCATTTTAATTTTAAGCGTACAGGTTTCTTTCCGCTTATTATTCTCGAAAATCTCCTCTACCGAGAGATCGATTAAAAGCCCTCTGTCTCTCTGAACCAATGAGAGGAGTTCCTTATGTAGCTCTATCTCCTGATTAAGGAGCGCGATGAGCTCTGATACTACCTTGTCCACACTCTCCACCTGCTTCCCCTTTCCCACGGGGACCATTCAAACCGCTCACCTACGCTCTCGCGCACCAGGAGAAAGAGTGTGGGTATTACACAAACGCATCTATGAGGGATTCCTTAAGCATCTTCTCTGCTATCTTATCCCCCTTCACGTTGTATGCCCCCGCTTCAATCTCCCGTTTGAATCGTCCCACCTGGTCTTCTCTAATCTCAGGCGTCGCTTCTACAATCTCTCTGGCCTTCTGGAGTTCTCTTGCCTTCGCAGATAACTTAACACTTTCTTCGGGGACTTCACCCTTCCCCTGTTGAGTAGATGGTTTTAATGCCCTACCATTGTGAGCATTTTTAATATACGCATCCAGATTCACAAGGGACCGGTCTCCACTAACCTTCATAGCTGAACCTCCTCTTGATTCACTTTATTCTACTCATCGGCAAGAGACCAGAAAACTTTAGTATTTTATCAAAATATGCGTATATTAGCGATTCTGAGATTATTATATTTTCTTAACTTTAG
>CAYYOQ010000041.1:0-12423 GCA_964473235.1 uncultured Thermodesulfobacteriota bacterium
TAAAAGGAACTACCATCATTGCGGTACGTCATAAGGGGAAGGTGGCCATCGGCGGAGATGGTCAGGTAACCTTTGGCAACACCATCTTAAAACAGAGAGCTAACAAGATCAGAAAATTATACAAAGACAAGGTGCTGGCTGGTTTCTCAGGCGCCACCGCAGACGCCTTCACCCTCTTTGAGCGATTTGAGGCAAAGCTGGAACAGCACCACGGCAATCTGCTGCGGGCAGCAGTGGAACTTGCCAAAGAGTGGCGCACTGACCGTATGCTTCGAAGATTGGAAGCCCTGCTCATTATAGTCGATAAAGAGCACTCTCTGGTAATCTCTGGCACAGGAGACGTGGTGGAACCAGATGATGGGGTCATCGCCATCGGCTCAGGCGGTTCCTACGCGCTTGCCGCCGCGAGAGCCCTGGTTACCCACTCTGGCCTTGATGCAAGAACCATTGTAGAAGAATCAATGAAGATTGCATCTGCAATCTGTATTTACACTAACGGAAACATTATTATCGAAGAACTCTCCGAAGAGTAACACGGGGTATCCTAAGGAACATTTATAATTTAAAACTCAAAATCTGGCTCTTAGAGAAATTCTTATTACTCAATTACATCAGTTAAGGTAGACCATTAACTCACTGTGAAGGCATATGAAATCCTTAACCCCACGCGCAATTGTTGTTGAACTTGATAAATACATCATTGGTCAGCATAATGCCAAAAGGGCTGTTGGCATCGCCTTGAGGAACAGATGGAGACGACAGAATGTCTCTGATGAGTTAAAGGAGGAGATTTACCCTAAAAACATCATTATGATCGGCCCCACTGGGGTGGGTAAAACGGAGATTTCTCGCCGGCTCGCCAATCTTTCCCAGTCACCGTTTCTCAAGGTTGAGGCTTCTAAATACACGGAAGTCGGCTATGTGGGACGTGATGTAGAATCGATGGTTCGCGATCTCACCGACCTGGCTGTTAATCAGATCAAGGCAGAAGAAACCGCGAAAGTCCAATTCAAGGCGAGAGAAATTGCTGAAGAACGGATTCTTGATCTCCTGCTTCCACCCCGGAGTGACACCAAGAGCCACCAGGAACCCCAGGAACAGCCAGGAGAAGTGGTACCAGAAGAGCAGGAGAAAGAAGGCACTACCAGAGAAAAACTGCGCCGGCTCTTAAAGTCACACGCGCTCGATGAACGAGTCGTTGAGCTTGAAATCACGCAAAAGACCCTCCCCATCGTTGAAATATTCTCCAACGTGGGAATGGAGGAGATGGATATCAATATCAAGGATATGCTGGGTAACCTCTTTCCCTCCAAATCGAAAAAGAGAAAGGTGAAAACCGCTGAGGCGCTTGAAATTATCACTCAGGAGGAAGCACAACGTCTCATTGACATGGACAAAGTTACCAAGCAGGCCATTGAGAAGGTAGAACAGTCAGGCATTATCTTTCTGGACGAAATAGATAAAATTGTGGGGAAAGACGGTACCCACGGTCCCGATGTCTCCCGGGAGGGGGTGCAGAGGGATTTGCTCCCCATTGTGGAAGGTTCTACCGTCACCACCAAGTATGGCATGGTAAAAACTGACCACATCCTTTTCATCGCCTCAGGGGCATTCTACAATTCAAAACCCTCTGATTTAATTCCGGAACTACAGGGACGATTTCCCATCCGGGTGGAGCTGAACTCTCTGGGGAAAGAAGAATTCGTTCGCATCCTCACCGAACCCCAGAATGCCTTAATCAAGCAATACCGGGCACTCATGAGAACGGAAGGAATTGAGCTCGTATTTCAAGACGATGCCATTGCAGAAATTGCAGAGATTGCCACCGCAGTGAATGAGAGAACCGAAAACATTGGGGCACGCAGACTCCACACGGTGATGGAAAAGCTCCTCGATGAAATCTCCTTTGATGCACCCGATCTAGCAAAAAAGCAGTGTGTCATTGATGCTCACTACGTGAGGGAGAAATTAGGCGAACTGGCCAAAGACGTTGACCTAAGCCGCTACATCCTCTAACCATACGTAGAGGTTTATGCTCATGCAAAAGCTGATTGATAAAGCTTCTACCCTGATGGAAGCGCTTCCCTACATTCGCCGCTTCTACCAGAAGACTATCGTCATCAAGTGTGGTGGTCACGCGATGATTGATAGCGAGTTAAAGAAGAACTTTGCCATGGACATCACCTTGATGAACTACATCGGGCTCAATCCGGTGGTGGTGCACGGGGGTGGCCCTCAGATAGAGGAAGTGTTAGAGAAAATGGGGAAAACGTCCACCTTCGTTGATGGACTAAGGGTCACCGATAGAGAAATCATGGATGTAGTTGAAATGGTCCTGGTGGGTAAGGTAAATAAAGAAATTGTGAGCCTCATCAACCAACAGGGTGGAAGGGCGGTAGGGTTATCTGGTAAAGACGGAAACCTGATCATCGCCAAGAAACTGAAATTCTCCTCTCTCAGTTCTTCAAAGAGGAAACGCACCATTAAAGATATTGGCCTGGTGGGAGAAGTAGAAGCCATCAATCCCCATGTGATTGAAACGCTCGCACAGAGTAAGTGCATCCCGGTGATTGCACCTACTGGCATAGGAAGAAATGGGGAAACCTACAACATCAATGCCGACACGGTCGCAGGAAAGATTGCCTCTGCCCTCAGGGCAGAAAAACTAATTCTTTTAACGGATACGGAAGGCGTCCTTGATACAGATGGTGTCCTGATCTCTACCATGAATGAGAAGAAGGCAAAAGACCTCATCAAGAAAGGACAGATCACCGGGGGGATGATCCCCAAGGTGCTGTGCTCTCTACACACCTTAGAGGAAGGGGTGGCGAAAGCCCATATCATTGACGGAAGAGTCAAGCATGCCATCCTCCTAGAAATATTCACCGATGTGGGTGTTGGTACCCAGATTACGAGGTAGCCTATGAGTACACCAGCGATGAGAGCATTGATAGATAAAGCTGAACAGTACATTTTTCCCACCTACCTGCGCTCGCCCATTGTGCTCACCAGAGGCGAGGGAATGAGGGTGTGGGATAGCGAGGGAAAGGAATACCTGGATTTTGTTTCAGGGATTGCCGTACTCAACATAGGACATCGCCACCCCAAGGTCATTGAGGCGATTCAGAAGCAAAGCGCAATGCTCATGCACGTCTCTAACCTTTACTACAGTGAGCCCCAGATTAGACTGGCCGAGCTTCTTGTAACCCACTCCTTTGCCGATAAGGTATTCTTCTGCAATAGCGGTGCAGAGGCAAATGAGGCCGCAATAAAGCTTACCCGCAAGTTCTTTAAGGACAGAGGAGAACCTCATCGTTTTGAGATCATCACCATGGAGAACAGCTTTCACGGGAGAACCCTGGCAACGCTCTCTGCCACCGGTCAAAGGAAATTTCACCATGACTTTGAGCCCTTGCTGGATGGATTTCGCTACGCTCCCTTCGACAATGCCCGGGCACTTGAGGAAGCGATTACTGAGGCTACCTGTGCGGTGATGGTAGAACCTATCCAGGGAGAGGGTGGGGTAAACTGCCCTTCTCCTGAATACCTTAAAGCGTTGCGAACCATCTGTGACGCCCATGGGCTGCTCCTCATCTTCGATGAGGTACAGGTAGGGTTGGGGAGAACCGGTACGCTCTTCGCCTACCAACACTACGGGGTTGAGCCTGACATCATGACGCTTGCGAAAGCACTCGCAGGAGGGATGCCTATTGGCGCAATGCTCGCAAAGAAGGAGTGCGCCTCAAGCTTCTCCCAGGGAACTCACGCCTCTACCTTTGGTGGTAATCCCCTCTCCGCTGCCGCAGCGGTTGCCACTCTGGAGGTGCTGCTCAAAGACAACATTTTAGAGAACTGCCAGAAGATGGGAGAATACTTTCTTGCACAACTCTGCTCCCTTAAAGAAAGATACCCTGCCATCACTAAGGTGAAGGGAAAAGGACTTATCGTAGGAATTGAGCTCGCCTTCCCCGGCGCTGACATTGCAACGGAGTGCGTCAAGAGAGGGATTCTTATCAATTGCACTATGGGAAATATCCTGCGCTTCATCCCTCCCCTGATCATCACCAGGAAGGAGATAGATACGTTAATCCACACCTTAGATGAACTACTTAACCGCATACCCCTGGCAAGCTCATGAAAAAAGATTTCTTAACTATCACTTCTCTAAGCGAGAAAGAGATTAAAGAACTCATTGCTCACGCGCTCAAACTGAAAAAAACAGGGAACGCGGGCAGAGCTCACAACCCTTTACAAGGTAAAACCCTAGGGCTTCTCTTCGAGAAGCCCTCAACCAGAACCCGCGTCTCTTTTGAGGTAGCGATGTTGCAGCTGGGCGGTCATACCCTCTTTCTCAACTGGAACGACACGCAGCTGGGTCGAGATGAATCGATAGAAGATACCGCCCGGGTGCTCTCTAAATACCTCGACGGTATTGTAATCAGGACATTTTCCCAGCACACCATTGAAACCTTCGCTCGCTACGCCACCATGCCGGTGATCAATGGCCTCACCGATCTCCTTCACCCTTGCCAGATCCTGAGCGATCTCATGACCATCGTTGAAAAGAGGGGAGACTATAAGAAACTGAAGATAGCCTATATAGGAGATGGTAACAACATCGCCAATTCTTGGATCCATGCATCCCTCGTCCTGGGTTTTACCCTCTCACTTGCTTCTCCCTCGGGGTACGAAGCTGACCCAGCATTAGTAGAAAAGGCTAAAAGAGATGCTCCTTTAAGGATAAGGTTTTTCACCGATGCCCGTGAGGCAGCACGAGATGCGGACATCATCAATACGGATAGCTGGGTAAGCATGGGCCAAGAGCAAGAGCACGCGAAAAGAATGGAGGCTTTTAAAAACTATCAAGTGAACAGTGACCTGCTTAAAGCTGCACACCAGGAGGTGCTGGTCATGCACTGCCTGCCCGCACACCGGGGGCAGGAGATCACCGATGAGGTGGCCGATGGTAGTCACTCCATCATCTTTGACCAGGCGGAAAACCGTCTGCACATGCAGAAGGCAATCCTAGAAAAGTTCCTCACCGATCACACCAAGGAGAAGTAGCACCATGGGGAAGATACAAAAGGTAGTACTGGCATACTCGGGCGGCTTAGACACCTCAGTGATTCCCAGGTGGTTAATGGACACCTATGGATGCGAGGTAATCGCCTTCTCTGCCGACATAGGGCAAGAGGACAACCTGCAGGAGCTCAAGCAGAGGGCTCTTAAAAGCGGCGCGAGTAAAATATACATCGCTGATCTTAAGGAAGAGTTTGTGAAGGATTTTATCTTCCCTCTCTTACGGGCCAATGCGGTCTATGAGGGATATTATCTTTTAGGTACCTCTATTGCACGACCCCTCATTGCCAAGCACCAGATTGAAATCGCCCGGAAAGAAAAGGCAGACGCAGTAGCCCATGGAGCTACCGGGAAGGGAAATGACCAGGTGCGTTTTGAGCTCACCTACCTTTCCTTGAATCCTAAAGTGAAGATTATTGCTCCCTGGAGACTCTGGGACTTAAATTCCCGGCAGTCACTGATGACCTATGCCAAAGAGCACCATATCCCCCTCAAGGTAACCCCTAAAAAACCCTACAGCTCAGACCGTAATCTCTTCCATATCAGCTTTGAGGGGGGCATACTGGAAAACCCCTGGCAGGAACCTAATGAAGATATGTTTGTACTCACTACCTCACCTGAGAAGGCCCCCCACCAGCCCACCTATCTGGAAATTACCTATGAGCAGGGAAACCCCTGTTCACTCAATGGAAAGAAGCTCTCCCCTGCCACCCTGCTTGCTCAACTGAACAAGCACGGTGGCATCAACGGCATCGGGAGAGTTGATCTGGTAGAAAATCGCTACGTGGGAATGAAATCCCGAGGAGTCTATGAAACCCCTGGGGGCACTATCCTCCACCAGGCCCATCGCGCGCTTGAATCAATCACCCTCGACCGTGAGGTGATGCACCTCAAAGACAGCCTCATCACCAAATATGCAGAACTGGTCTATTATGGCTACTGGTTTTCTCCAGAGAGGGAAATCCTCCAGCACACTATCGATGAAACGCAACGTAACGTCACTGGCACGGTCAGGCTCAAGCTCTATAAGGGGAATTGCATGGTGGTGGGAAGAAAATCACCGCAGTCTCTCTACCATCCCGACTACGCCACCTTTGAGGCAGACACCGTCTATGACCAGAGGCTGGCTGAGGGTTTCATCCAACTCAACGCCCTTCGGCTCAAAATTAACACCCTCATGAGAAAGAAAGGTAAGAAGTAACACAGCCCCTGTGCATTACGCAGTAGATGGTGAAATGATATGCGTGTAGCAACACTATGCTCAATCTTTTTTTGCACCATTATCGTATGCTTCTCAAGCCTTCCCGGTTGTGGGAAGAAGGGAAACCCCATCGCACTTACTACGGTAATGCCTGAAAAGATTAAAGACCTCTTTGCGCGTCCTCAAGGGAGAGTAGTAATCTTAAGCTGGGGCATACCCAAGAAAAATGTTGACGATTCTCCCCTGCGTGATTTGAAAGGGTTTAAAATACTGAGGAGCGAGGTAGACTTAGAAGAGGGGTGCCTGGAGTGCCCTAAAAGGTTTTCACTCCTCTACGACATTGATTATAAAACCTACCTGATGAATAATCCTCAAGCGACTACCATCTCCTTCACCGATAAGGAACTTACCTTGAAAAAGGTCTATACCTACAGGGTGGCAAGCTATAATAGCGACAACCACCTAAGCCCTGAATCAAACACGCAGGAAATCTACTGGAGCCTGCCCACCCTCCCCCCCCAGAAGGCACGTGCAGAACTTAAGGAAAAATCGGTTGTCCTTTCCTGGGAAGAACCTCCCTCACTGGAAGACGGGTCACCCCTTGAAGGGCTGGTGGGATACACCGTCTATCGAAGACTCTTTAATGAGACCTATTCCCCCACTCCTCTCAATAGGGAGCTGATTACTACCCGTGCCTGCCGGGACAGTAGCATCGAAATGGACAAAGACTACCTCTACCTAGTGAGGGCGGTGAGGCAGAGTGGAAAAACTCTTATTGAGAGCGAGGCAGGTGAAGAGATAGCTATCAATACCACTGATCGGGTTCCCCCGGAGTCTCCTACCGGATTGATCGCCATCCCCACTAAAACCGGGATGATGCTCAGGTGGAACGAGAGCAAGGAATCAGATCTTAAGGGATACAACCTCTACCGTAAAGCAGAGGGGGGGGGTGAATTGAGGAGGCTGAATGCCAGCCTGCTTCCCCGGGCATTCTACCTTGATAGTTCGGTTGAGGATAAAATGTTCTATACCTACACGGTTACCGCGGTTGATGACTCAACCCGTGTCAACGAGAGTAACCCTTCTGAAGAAGTGACCATGCGATTCCGCTACTAAGGAAACAGCTATGCACGATTTTCAGTACCATAATCATGAACTTTACTGCGAAGAGGTTTCTATCCAGAAGATCGCCGCGCAGGTAGAAACCCCCTTTTACCTTTACAGCTACCACACCCTTGAAAATCACTTCAGGGTATTTGATGCTGCATTTGAGGGGATAGACCACCTCACCTGTTTCTCAGTAAAAGCCAACTCTAACCTCGCCATCCTTAAGCTCTTGGTCAATCTGGGCGGAGGAATGGATATCGTTTCAGGGGGCGAACTGTTCCGTGCCCTCAGTGCGGGTGTGGACCCTGGCAAAGTGGTCTTCTCCGGTGTGGGAAAGCAGCTCAAAGAACTAGACTACGCACTGGAAGCAGACATCCTGATGTTTAATGTAGAATCAACCCCCGAGCTCCACCTCCTCAATCAGCTCGCTGCTCGCCAGGGCAAAAAGGCAAAGATAGCACTCAGGGTAAATCCCCACATTGACCCCCACACCCATCCCTATATCGCTACCGGGCTTAGGAAAAGTAAGTTTGGCATCGATATCACACAAGCACTGGTTGATTATCGAGCCGCAAAAACATTACCACACTTAGAGATCATAGGCGTCGACTGCCATATTGGCTCTCAGATCACCGAACTTCAACCCTTTGTGGATACCATAAGGAAAGCCAAGGAACTGGTACTGCTCTTACAGCGAGAAGATATAGCAATTAAATATATTGACCTAGGAGGTGGCTTGGGCATTACCTACCAGGAAGAGCAACCACCCCACCCCAGAGAGTATGCGTCAGCACTCGTGAGTGAAATGAAAGACTTACGCTGTACCCTGATTCTTGAGCCAGGAAGAGTGATCGTAGGCAATGCAGGGATTCTGGTTACCAAAGTACTCTATCTCAAAGAGGGAGCTGAAAAAAATTTCCTGATTGTGGATGCAGCCATGAATGATCTGATCCGCCCCAGTCTCTATGGCGCTTTCCAGGCACTGCAACCCGTGGTGGAGAGGGAGAGAGAAGAGATCGTAGCCGATGTAGTGGGTCCTATCTGTGAATCCGGTGACTTTTTAGCCAAGGATAGAAAGATTCCCCGCTTTGAGCCAGATGACCTGATCGCGGTCATGAGCGCAGGGGCATATGGCTTCACCATGTCTTCTAACTATAATGCACGCCCCCGTGTGCCAGAGGTACTGGTGAGGGGAGGAGAATTTTATGTCATCAGAGAGCGTGAGAGTTACGAGGATCTGATCAGGGGCGAAAAAATTCCAGCGTTTTTAAATCTATGAATCGAATCCCTTTTACCAAAATGAGCGCAGGCGGTAATGATTTTATCATCATTGATAACCGCTCCCCATTCATTGAGGCCGCACAGGCACACCTCTTTGCGCAGAAGGTGTGTAGACGTAAGCTCTCCGTCGGCGCGGATGGGCTCATCTTAATCGAGGAATCCTCTCGAGCTGATTTTAAATGGAGATTTTTTAATGCGGATGGAAGCGAGGCTGAGATGTGTGGTAATGGTGGAAGGTGTGTGGCAAGGCTCGCTCACCTCAAGGGCATCGCACCCCGTACCCTTACCTTTGAAACCCTGGCAGGGATCATTAACGCAGAACTGTTAGGAGAGCGGGTCAAACTACAACTGCCACCCCCCTCTCCGCCCCACTATGACCTGACGTTACCAGTAGAGGGGAAATCCTATCTGCTAGACACTATCACCGTAGGAGTCCCCCATGCGGTGGTGTGGGTTGAAGATCTCGCCACCATTGAGGTGGCAAGGCTGGGGAGGACCATCCGCTTTGCAGAACACTTTAAGCCCGCAGGGACTAACGTCAATTTCGTTACCCTCAAGAATGCTTCGACTATCGCTATCAGAACCTACGAGCGAGGCGTCGAAGATGAAACACTCGCCTGCGGGACGGGAGCAGTAGCGTCTGCCCTTATCGCCAGTGGAAAAAAGGGGCTACCATCCCCGATAGCAGTTCTCACCCAGGGAGGTGAGACCCTCACCATTCACTTTCATAGAGAGCACCACTCATTAAAAGAGGTTTTCCTAGAAGGGAGTGCCAACCTCATCTATGAGGGAGAACTTTACTCTGAAACACTATCATAAAGAGAGGAGGGAATTACCGTGTTCAAAGGTTCTATGATTCCTATTGTGACCCCTTTTAAAGAAGGGAAGATTGATGAGAAGGGTTTTAGAGCGCTCATTGAGTTCCATATTACAAGTGGTACCGATGCCATAGTCCCCTGTGGCACCACCGGTGAATCGGCAACCTTAAGCCATAAGGAGCATGAGCGGTTAGTTGATATTTGTGTGGAAGCGGTGAACCGCCGGGTTCCAGTAATTGCGGGAACAGGGTCTAATAACACAACGGAAGCTATCCAGCTCACCAAGTACGCTAAAAAGGCAGGAGCTGATGGAGCATTACTCATCACTCCTTACTACAATAGACCTACCCAGGAAGGGCTCTATCAACACTACCGGGCTATCGCCGAGGCAACAGATCTGCCCCTCATCCTCTACAATGTACCAAGTAGAACCGGAGTCAATCTACAGCCCGAAACGGTAGCCAGACTCGCTGAGCTCCCCACTATTATAGGGATTAAAGAAGCCAGCGGTTTGCTTCGCCAGATTTGTGACCTTATTCAACTCTGCGGAGAAAACTTTAGTGTCTACTCAGGAGATGATTTCACCAACCACGCCATCCTGGCGGCGGGTGGAAAGGGCATCATCTCGGTAACTGCCAACATTGTTCCCGACAAAATAGCCGCCATGTGGGATGCCTTTGAGGCAGGAGATTGTGAAACCTCAAGGAAGATTCACTATCAGCTGATTCCTCTCCATAACGCTATGTTTTTAGAAACCAATCCCATCCCGGTAAAGGCTGCCCTTGGGCTCATGGGGAAAATCTCACCTGAGATGCGCCTTCCCCTCGTACCCCTGACTCAGGGCAATCTGGAAAATCTTAAAAAAACTATGGCAAAATACCAGTTAATATGATAATAATAATCCCACACTCTAATCTCGCGTTAATCTAAAATGAAAAGGAGGTTTATTATGTATTACAAAAAGCTATGGATGAGTGTAGTGGTGATGGCCCTTTCTCTCCTGCTCTCCTTCCCCATCGCTCACACAGAAGAGCAAAAGGCAGGCCCCAATGATAACCTGGTTCTTGCCAAGGTGGGCAATAGGGAAATAAAATTTTCAGACTTAAACAAGATGATTAAGATGATGCCTCCCTCCTATCAGACTATGTTCAGCAGTACTGATCAATTGAAAAAGCTTCTCGATGTGCAGATTAACACCATGCTATTTTCTGATGAGGCAAAACGATTAAAACTCGACCAAAAACCAGCGGTGAAGGAAAATATCGATGAAATCACTAACCGTATCCTCATGCAGGCACTTATTGAGGAAACAGTGAGTAAGAACGTTTCGGTGAGTGATAAGGAAATCGAAGAATACTATACTAGTAATCCTGACGAATTCCAGATCCCGGAAAAGGTAAAGGCGAGCCATATCCTGATTAAAGTTGATCCTCAAGCAACACCACCAGAGAAGGAGAAAAAGAAGGCTCAGGCAGAAAAAATTCTCGCCAGGGCAAAAAAGGGAGAAGATTTTGCCACGCTGGCTCAGGAGTTCTCAGAGGATACCAAGACCAACAAAAAGAAGGGAGAACTAGGCTTCTTTGCCAAGGGATCAAAGGAGCCAGAATTTGAGAATGCCGCCTTTAGCCTCAAAAAAGACGGCATCAGTAATCTCGTCCTCACCAAAGAGGGTTACCACATTATAAAACTACTCGAGAGAAAAGAAGCTGAGAAGAAGAGCCTAAAGGATGCACAAACTAGCGTTGAAAATAAACTGAAACAAAAGAAAAGAAAGGATGGTTATGATAAGCTCCTTGAGAACCTTAAAGCCTCGCACAAAGTAGTGATCAATGAGGACGCGCTCAAAAAGGTAGCTGAGAGTTCGCAAGCAGCGGGAACTCAGGGAAAACCAGGGGGAAAACCAGAGGAGTAGAAGCAGAGAAAATACTTTTGAATTCAAAAACCAGCTCTTATTCGTAAAGAAAAAGAGCTGGTTTTTTTTAAGAAAGGTAAACCTCGATAATTGCTCCCTTTCCCGCACTCAACGCCTTCTGGCAGTTACCATTCTTAAGTGCTATCTCCAACCACCCCGAGCTCCCCAACAGAGCCACCACCTCACCCTCTCCCGCCTCGGCATAGGAGCGTGAGAGTTTTTTAATAACCTCTCTCTTTACCTTTACTTTAAAAGGCCTCTCGGCCACTTCTCTAGTAAACAAGTCCCTAGAAATATTAGTTACCAGGTTACCAAAGCGATCAACATATACCACCTTGGCCCTTATTACACCGGTTGATACCTCTGGCTCTACATCTTTCAGCACAACAAAATCCTTACCTTCCCTTCCCATTTCCTCAGCGGGAACCCCTCTACTTAGGTGGGCTGCCACCGGGGCAAACACATCTCTGCCGTGAAAGGTAGCACTCACCTCGGGGAGCAGATAGTGTGAATTGGTAATCTCCCAGACCTTTTTATATTCACTCTTCAATACTACCAAGCTCAATACGCCATTATCCGGTCCCACAAACCAATAGTTTTTTGTCTGAACTAAGAGCGGCTTCCGCTCACTGCCCACCCCCGGATCAACTACCACCAGGTGAATACTATCTGCGGGGAAATAGGAATAGACATTGTATAGTAAGAACGCAGCCTCCTCTACATCCTGGGGAGCAATCCCATGAGTAACATCAACGATCTGACAGCAGGGATTGATAGTCAGAATAACACCTTTCATCACACCCGCATACCCACCCTTGTCCCCAAAATCGGTGATCAGGGTAATGACTCTCTTCTCACTCATAGCTCATATCCCACAAAATAAATTCTCAATGTGCAAAACATTATGTATTAATTTTATCGTTTTGCATTTCTGATTTCGGACATTTGAAATTGTTTCGTGCTTAGGATTTGGAATTTCGTATTTTCCTATTGTATTTTGCCCCTCCCCTCTTCCCTATTGCCTC
>CAYYOQ010000042.1:0-8649 GCA_964473235.1 uncultured Thermodesulfobacteriota bacterium
AATACCATACTCTTCATTGTCCCTCACCTGAGCAACAACATCAACGGTATTGAGTACCTCCCTGAAGGTACTCAAGTTCGACTCAGCATGATACAAATCCCCGTAGAGATGAGACATCTTGACCAGGTGAAGTTCTGCTATCTGGCTTGGGTCTTCCCACTCTGAGGTCTCGATTAAATCTGTCACATCAGTTGCATAGTTAGATGCTGAGGGACCAAAAATTCGTGCAATAGAAAGCTGTTCTGCCTGCTCTTGAGGAACACCTTCTTTCTCCAACGCTTTTTGTATGGCCCTGGCATGCTTTCTCACAAAATTCTTATCATCTGGTTCATTAAGAGAGGCAACCATTCTAAATGCCCTATCAAGGTAGCGTAGCATTACCGGGAAGGTATCACGAAATATACCGCAAATCTCCACCGCTACGTCAAGCCGTGGCCGCTTGAGTCCCTCCAGGGGGACGGGTTCAAGTCCCACCATATCACCAAGACCCGAGCGTTTCGGTCGAACCCCAAGGAGGTGAAAAATTTCTCCTATGGTTTCTCCCTGGGTCTTCATAGTCTCAAATCCCCAGAGCACCACCCCTACCGTCTCGGGAAAACGGCCCTCATTTTCTGCCCGGTAGCATTCAATCACCTGACGGGCAACCTCTTCCCCCCTCTGGCAGGCAAGAGGAGTGGGAATCAGGTCAGGGTTAAACTGATACGTATTTCTTCCTGTGGGAATCACCGCAGGGCTTCTGATGGGATTTCCTCCCAATCCCGGTGAAATAAATCCAACATTGAGGGCATGGATCAAATGGTCAATTTCCCGGTTTGTTTCTAGCTTCTGACCAAGTTCTATGGCAAACTCTAGAGTTTTTGTTAGATTTGCAACTGCTGTTTTGTCCAGCGTGGCGTGCAGATGTTTTTTTAAGAGTTTTTTAACCGGTGATTTATTGATCAACACCTCAGCAAGCAAATCCCTCGCCTGCGTGTTAATCTGATCACACATAACCCCCACTACCCTTCCACCCTTCGTAACTCGGGAAGGATTTTGTCGGGCATCATCCCAGTCAAGCCCATGCCCTAGGGCAAGAGATTTGTGCACGGAGGAAAGCTCTCCCCGGTCAAACCTGACAATTCCCAAAACATAGTCCACCAATTCATCGCCGGCAAGCGCTCTCCCCATCACATGCACACCCTTAGTCATCATGGAGCCCTTCATCTCACTCAAGCTGTGATAGAGCTTGTTGATGTCCACATCCTCCGCTTCAATATCTACCAGATTGCTTTCCTTGGCATCATTCAGTATTTTCTCCTTCAATTCTTTTGCCCGTGCGGGACTCTGCTCCTTGAAGTGGTAGTAGTTATGGATATCTGTCTCCATTTCTGCAAACTTTCCGTAAAGATCAGACACTATCATGGGAGGAGTCATGTAATCCACAAGGGCTGCATAGGTTCTCCTCTTGGCAATCATCGCCTCTGAGGGATTGCTGCACGTGTAGAAATAGAGATGAGGGAGCGTTCCGATAAAAATATCGGGGAAACAACTCTCGGAGAGGGCAACCTGTTTTCCTGGGAGAAACTCTAGAGTTCCATGAGTCCCAAAGTGAATTACCACATCAGCCTGAAACACCTTTTCTACAAATTTATAGAAGGCATAATACTGGTGATGGGGAGGAAGTGCAGTGTCATGGTAGGTTTTGGAGGGATCTGCATGGACGCCCCGGGCAGGTTGAAACCCAATAAAGATATTTCCAAACTGAAGTCCCGGCACATAAATATTTTCCTCATCTGCCATGAGGGAGCCTGGAGGATCCCCCCAGTTCTCGATCATTTGTTTCTGGCACTGCTCAGGCAGTGCCGCAAACCACGCCCTGTACTCTGTAACTGATACTTTAAAAGAGTTCTCTTTGACCTTAGTGAGTGATGTCCAATCACTCTGGTTTACCACATTTTTCTTAGTAATAAGTCTGATAAATTCATGTCTGGTCCTGGGGTAGCCAGACACGGCGTAACCTTCTTCCTGCAAGCAGTCTAAAAGTTTTATCAGGCTCTCGAAGGTATCCAGATTTCCCGCACTGCCGATAGTATCCTTACCCGGAGGATAGTTGAAGAGGATAAAAGCCAATTTCTTATCCTTATTCGCTTTATATTTGAGTTTGAGCCAGTTGATTGTCCTCGCCACCGCATGCTCTACCCGTTCCTCAATAGGTGCCATAATCCTGACTACATTTTTTCCCTTGCGGGGAGGCTCTTTGCCTCCGGCAATGAGAACCCCTTCAATAAGTCCATCTAACTCAGGTAAAATAATACCTATAGTAGTCTCCATGGGGAACATGCCCTCAGTCCTATCTCTCCACTCTTCATGGGTAGAAAATCCCATACACACATAATTGATAAAGGGGATATCCATCTGTTGGCATAACTGCTCAAAAGCTTCATAATTGCCACCGAGAGGTCCACCTTCAATTCGGAAATAGAGGAAACTGATGAGGGCATCTACTCGGGATTTACCGTTATCAAGGAAGAAGGCATGCATAGTGTGTAAGTTTTCTGTCCCCGAGCTCAATGAGGGAATAACACCAATACCTTTTTCTTCTAACTTATTTATAACAGCATCAAGATCTCTGCTATCTTTATTCTGGTACCTATCGTTATAAAAGAGGATACCCACCAGAGGTTTTTTCTTTCCTTTCGCACCGTTAATGGGCATCCAGTAAGGCAGGTCATACCACTTGAGATATTCCTCCACAGAGGTAAAAATCCTATCAGAGCGCGGATGTGCGATATAGAAATTTGGGATCTCCTTGGGTGGTTGATACTCAGTACTAACACCATAGTATTCCGAGAGAACCATGAGAAACATATTCAGGATATTCTCTCTGCCCCCATTGAAAAAGTATTTCCATGCCTGAACATAGTTATAGGCATCTTTCCACTTTCCAAAACGGAGTACCTTAAGGATGTTATCCGCCATACTTAAAAGTTTCCGCACTTCCATGGCACTACTCTTACCGATGAGACCCCTCAAAAGTTTAAAAACCTTTGCAACTTTGGAGTCGGCAAGGGAAGTCATAACCTCACCCACACAAAATTTACCCAGGCGAGCCATCCGCATACCTTCTCCCACTGATGCCAGGATTAAATAGGTCTTGTCCTCTTTTGAATATTTTTCTAGAATTTTTAGAACAATTTCATCAAACACTTGAGAAAGCAAAATAATATCCGCTTTGCTGATATCTTCCTCCATCTCCTCAAGCTGTTTTTGTGAGAATGCCTGGTGGCGGATACAAAAGTAGTTAGCCATCACCACCTCTTCTTTGAATCTGTCTTTGAGGATTTCTGCGACCTCGGCAAAAGGTATGCTGTAGGTGTAGTTTCCAATGATTGAGGTAATGTGCATAGCCATCCTCCCCTTTCTTACTATTACTCAAACCTTCTTGAGTATCTGATACGCCTCATCGAGGTGATAGAGGAGTGCTTCTCTATCCTGCTCACTTAATTGTGAAAAGATCTTCTCCATCTCTTTTGCCCTCTTTCGGGAAAATGTTTTCCTGATCTCTCTTCCCTTCTCGGTGAGCCGCACCTTCACTACCCGCCGGTCCCCACTATCTCTAAACCTTTCCGCAATCCCCTCCCTTTCCAGATAATCGACCATGTTGGTGATGGTTGATCTCTTCACCTGTGCATCTCGACCCAACTTTCCTATGGAATACTCCTGGTCCTCTTTAAAAGTTAAGAGTGTCTGCATCTGTGGAAGGGTAAAATCGGAGAGGGCATCTTTTCCATCCTGGAAGAGTGTTTTGCTAAATAACTCTGCTACAAAGTTTTTCACTATCTGCATCTTGGTATCAAGCTCGCCCAGAGGTATTCTGCTCTCCTTTTTTCTCTCCATCTCTTCACACCTCATTTAATCCATTGTGGGATATTCCATAATTAGAATATTAATATTATTTAAATAATGCGTCAAGCTTTTATATTTATCCTAATAATCTCCTCTCGGAGATAACCAGTCTCCGCAATAAAATAAAAGGCCTCAGAATTTATCCAAGGCCATCTAAATCATCTTTTTTTGCCGAACTGCTTCTTCAAATCAGGGAATTGTCATTCACTGGGGAAAGCCTTTATAAACACTTCTAAATTTCCACGGTAGAGCCAGTTCTGGGGGTTAAGTGACGTTGCCTTCTCAAAATAGGGAAGCGCCAATTTAGGCTGGGCTTTGATATCAGGACTCATATAGAACCTCCCAAACCAAAAGTGTCCCTCAGCATGATTCGGGTCAAGTTCAAGTACCTTCTTGAAATAGTTAATCGCATTCCTCGGATTTCCACCCATCTTGGGTGATCTCCCCAGTTCTTTAATGGCGTAGGCTAAAACTGCAGTGGGATTATCCTCCTTACCTATCTCCAGGGCCTTTTTGTTAATTTCCAGAAGGCTCTTCATATGGGGCAGTGCCGTAAGCATATTGCAATGTCTTATCTTCCTATAGATAATAAGCGAGTAATAGGGCAAAACCTGAGGAGAGTCAGGGCTCATTTCATGGGCATTTTTTATAAGTTCCAGTGCCTTATTTATAAGCTCTTCCCCTTTCTTCCATGATGTCTTATCCTCTGCATATTTATCCCCCTCTACCCAGTATTGCTTTGAGGTATTAGATTTTTCATCATGGAGCAGAGAAAAGCGATAATAGAACCTGGCCAAGGTCACACATCCATTCACGTCCTTATCGCTTGCTTTGGTTTTTATTTCCTGTTCAAACTGATTGAATGCCTGAGGATCACCCTGATCCCATAGATCTTCTATTTTATTCTCTATGTCGCTCATAAGACCTCCTTTTACCAGTCTATGCCTCTTGATGTGATAAAAGGCCAAAAGGTATAGACTGACACTGTGTATTTGTGATCTGGAATCATTCAGGTTTTATAAGTAAGGGCCCTATTTAAAGTCTAGCCAGGGCTTCTTTAGTAAGTTCGACATAAGCTTTTATAATTAATGGATCATAATTCCATCCACCTAAGCATACAATCTCTAAATTCGGATCTACCAGAGCGGATTTTGATTTTGTTGGTATATCGTAATTTACATGCATACAGTCAGTTGAGCCAAAGCTTGTCATCACAATCACTTTCTCTAAATTTTTATCTGCCAGCTTTTCAACTGCTTCAGGTAATTCCGGGTGGGTAAATTCATTAAAGCCCTGGACAATGTGGTCCCAGACAAAACCTTTCTCAATCAGACCTTTTTTTACACAGGCACAGAATGCTGTCTCCTGTTCCTTGCACCTAGTGTTTTCAAGACATAATCTGGTCCATTCATCAGGCTCTCCATGGGATGCAAGGACGACTCCTACCTTGCCCAGCGGTGTTTTTCCTGCAGTCTGAGCAATTTTTTCTATCACAAACTGCGTTGGTTCCGGCCGGTAAAAAAGAGGTTTACTCATTACCCATTTCACTCCCTTTTTATCAAGTTCTATTTCTTCAATTTTATTCCACACTTCACCAGTATGGGTAGAGTCTGTCTGCAGCATGGGAACAAACGCTATTTTTTTAATTCCATCGTTTACCATTTCCTTTGCTACATCGGTAAATAACGGGCCGATAAATTCATTAAAACCAATTCGCACGTCGTAGCCAGGAAAATGCTGCGCCACCAGTTCACATTGCTTTTTACATACCTCTGCATGGCGTGATTTACCTCCCATCGCCTCATATTTGTCTTTAATTTCCATGAGCATCATAGGAAATGCGTCATCAGGCGGGACCTCAAGTCCAGTTTCTCTGAACTCTTCAAACATCTCATGGAGCCCCTCACGCCAGACTTCTTCATCAAATACTTCAGGCTCGCCATGCCCTATCATTAGAATACATATCTTTTCACTTTTACCTGTTTTTCTCTTTGCCATGACTAACCTCCCTTTAAAAGTTATATAATTTATTTTCTTTATTTTCTCCCAGGAAACCCCATCTTTTTTCTCTCTTCGGAAGCCTCAGCCATGCTTGCCCGGGCTTCAATGAGTTTCTCCATGATGTCAGGCCGTTCTTCAGATATTTTTATCATGCCTTCGCCACCATATATCTCTCCGAGCATATGGAACAGATAGTGGAAGTCCATGGTCTGACGCAAGACTTTTCCAGGCATCTCGGCCAGATAATCAAGGTCTTCGTTTGCAAGAAACTTCTGCAGTTCAATTGCAACCATCTTTCTATTACCATGTGGCTGATAAAAATTGGTCTCATACCAGTCAAGATAACTCTGTATTCCCTCACGGTTCGGCTTTCCATCATGCAGAGCCAGGGTAACAGCATTAGCCACCTTCCAGCCAAAGCACATTGCAGATGGAATGCTCACTTCCTGTATCCAGGTAGCATCAGATACCAGTATCACATTATCTTTAAACGGATCTGTTAATGCCTTGTAAACATTTACAATGCAGCCAGTAAGTCCTGTCTCGCGCACTTTTGCCTTTTTAAACCAGGATGAGAATATCGGTGATTTCTTAATAAACCATTGCATAGTCGCATGCAGATCGACAGCTGAGTCATGAGTGAGGTGACCGATGTGATGCACCCCCTCTTCAAAATAGGGGAGTATGCTGTAGAAGCCATGTTTGGTGAGCGCTATGATAAATCCATTTAATTCATCATAGTCCAACCCCTCAACCTCATACCCGATATGTCGTGACGTAGCAAAAAATTCCCGCTCCTTGTTAAAACCAATAAGCCGTGCAACCCTCGAATTAGAACCATCGGCTGCGATTACAAATGGGGCTTCATATTCATCGCCATTGCCAATTACCGTAACCTTGTTGTTACCTGTTTTAACACCTGTGACATTTACATTGGGTAACACTTCCACACTCGTTGCCAGACAATCCTCAAGCATTCTTTTTAACAATATTTCTTTATTGAGTGCTATAGCTACCCTGTTTTTTATCGGATCCTTCTTAAGTTCCTTCCAGTCACCAAACCGTAGCCTCTTACCGCCCGGCGAGTAAAGGTGGAAGCCAAAAACATTTGTGTACGGTCCATCATAACGCACAGAAAATCCACCTACGGGAAAACTGATCCGTTTATCCCGTTCATTAAACAATGCGAGCTGGCCAAAGGTATATTCATTGATGGCAAAAACTCCGCCATCAAACCTCCGCACCCTGCAGATATCAGTTTTACGTTCTAGAATGACCACCTTTAAGCCGTTCTCAGCAGCGATTCTTCCCGCCATCAATCCTGCTGGACCACCACCCACTATTACTAAATCATACTTTTTTGCCATAATTTAACCCTCTTTTTAAATAAGGCCTATTTAGTTTTTCTATGGTTCATACGGTGCCCATACCGGACAAACTTTAACGCAGATGCCGCACTTGGTACAGAGCTCCTGATCAATGGTGACCACATCATTAACCATGCTGATTGCCATGACCGGGCAGAGGTCTATACAACCTCCACACCCTACACACTTAGTAATATCTATTTTTGTCATTGCTTCATCATCCTTTTCCGAACAATTTTACCTCTTTCTAAATAAAAAAGCCTGCTCCCCTTGCGCCAAGTATCCATTTTTCATTTCATTCCATGCCTGACTCTCTTTTGAACTCATTCACCACTCCCACAGTAATCTTCTTGTATCCCTTTTCCCTCGCATACTCCTCAGTTGCTGAGACCGCCATGGGCTGTACCTCTTGAGGAGCCTTTTCAATCTCTGCCTTCGCCTCTGCGTCCCATTCCATAGTAAATTTTACTTCTGTAGAGGGGGGCTCTCCCTGTTCATCTTCCTGGCCGCCCTGCACTACAGACAAAAATTTTGATTTAAACCTGGTGGGTGTGTATTGTTCAGTAACCGTTCTGATTATATCCATAGTAATTCCCGTACCATTTTGAACTGCAATTTCCTCAGCCTTTTTCTGAAGTTTTCTCATGGCAGTAGCTTTAATAAAATGTGGAATCACGTCTGCCACTTTAACAAACGCCTCCCGTGCATCGAGGTCCCAGGGAATTTCCCCTAATGAGATTGCCTCTTCCATGCCTCCTTTTGTCTCTATGAGGAAATTTATATAGATTTGATTTCCCGTCTGCTGAATCAGGTTTTTTACACCTTGAAATCCCATGAAGGGACTTGCTTCAGTGGCAATGTAGCCAAGGGTTGGTATATCTGCGAAAAGGAAGTTATTAAAACCAAGTTCCTTGGCTATCTTTAAATCATAAAAATTGCCCATTATCATCATCGGGCCCTTCTCAATAAACTGCTCCTTCTTTTCATCAATGGTCGGTGATACCAGAACATTCCCGCAGACCTCTTTGACCTTTTCACCGGCAGCCTCGCTCCCAACTGCCACCATAGATAGCTCCATCCCCAACTCCTTCTTCAGAAATTGACTTATTCCCACTGCATAGGTATCGTTATTATCCAGCGACAGAGCAACAGAGCACTCAAAGGTAATGGGCAGCACCATAAAGGACTGGATTAATTCAAACACCGTCTCGGTCTCTTCCCTGAGATACGCGCGGGCATCAACGTTGAAAAAGTCAGCAATCTCTTCAAGCCAGCCGGCAGATTCCTTAAAACCGATTGGCAGACGGCCGGCACAATACGGAATGCCGAATTTCTTTTCCATAATCTGTGCTGTCTCGATGCCACAGTCATACGGATAGATGCAGATGTTTAATGA
>CAYYOQ010000042.1:8749-12413 GCA_964473235.1 uncultured Thermodesulfobacteriota bacterium
GATAATACATCGAGCTTCATGCTCTCATGGAACTTTTCTCCCATATCCAGAGCAAAGTCATACCCGTAAGCAGTTAAATACGTCATGTTGCAAAAGGTTGGAATAAGCCGTGAAGTGAGCTCTACTCTCCCCTGCGTTTCACAAAATACAGCATCCGGTCTGTACTGATCATAGAGATCCTCAAGGGTATCAAAATCTTCTTCAATAATAGTTACGCCGTACCGCTGCTTCTGCAACTCCTTCTCCTGCTGTGCAAACTTATTTTTCATGGAAGGAATCATTATGACCTCAGCCCCAAAGTCTGCTAAAATCTTGCTGAGTCCAAATTCACTTGCCGGCCCATAGGCAAACATCACTTTAACGGGTTTTGCGGCAAAGCGTTTTTTTATAGCTTCAATGCGCGGTCGCATTTCCTTTTCCTGCTTATCCACCAGATCATGCAGTTTCTGATTTTTCAGGATATCAGCAACTCCCCGTAAAAAATTTGAGGTGCCCTGCACTCCTGCGGGAATTTCTATATATTCTACCTGTGACCCGAAGCGTTCATTTATTTCTTTGCAGGTCAGGTAAGGAACAACATGCACCGGAAATATAATATCTGCGCTTGATATTTTTTCCATTTCATTCAGGTGAGGGGCTGGGAACGGGAATACGGTTATCCCTGCCCTCTTTAAAAATATATCAAATGAGGTAAATGCTCCTGCATCCTGTCCTGATCGTCCAACCAGACCAATTGAACCCTTCACCTTTTCCCTTGGTTCAAGCAATCTTAGAATAGATACCCATGCGACATCGTTACCCAGCGGCATACATTTTGGAAAATTAAAGCCGCTGTCAATATAGGTGACTTTCAAATCCGGCAGCTCCTGCTCAACTTCACTGATCACTCCCTTGATGTCTTCTCCAATGAGCTGAGGCAGACAGGTATTGATTATGACAATGATCTTTGGCTTATAAAGTCGGTACATATTGATTATTTGGTTTTTTAAGTTTTCTTCGCCACCAAAGACCACTTCTGATTTCTTGATCAAAGTACCTGCAGTAAGGAGGCGTGATGGCCGGCAGGTCATGGTTCCTATCTGAATTTGATAGGCGCAGGGCTGCGGGCCGTGAAGCAGTGGTATAATTCCTTCTACCTTACCAAGTGTTGCCAGGGCTTGCATAGAAGAACAGCAGTGTTCATAACTTTTTAAAGACATTGCGTTACCTCTCCTTACCTTAAAATTATTTTTTTACAATAGTGCGCCACCAGGCATACAAATCCTCGAACTTAATCGATTTGGGGATGGTGAACATTTTATTGTTCCAGATATTTTTTGTCAGGGTGCGGAACGCATCACACTCCTTTGAATCTGGAGCCAACTGGTAGAGCGTCATGCCTTTCCCCGAGCATTCTTTTATTTTCTCGCTGTAAGGGATAAACCCGACCACCTGGGTCCCCATCATGTCTGCAAACGTGGTGAGGATTTCCTCCTCGTTCTTCAGTTCCCGCAGGTTGCCGATGAGGCCGCCCAGCCTGGCCCCGGAGCGGCCCGTGAACTTGGACACTGCCTTGCAGATATTTGACGCGGCAAACAGCACTTCGATCTCGCCGCTGCTCACGATATATATCTCCTCGGCATAGCCCTGCCGGATGGGCATGGAGAAACCGCCGCACACCACATCGCCAAGCACATCGTAGAGCACTACATCCAATCCCAGCTCTTTATAGGCATTCAGGTGCTGGAGCGTCTCGATTGCCTCAATTACGCCCTTGCCACCGCAGCCCAGCCCCGGGTCCGGTCCCCCGCTCTCAGCACAGTAAATCTTCCCCCGGCATTCTTCGTTCAGCGGGCTTGCAAATACTATCTCATCAAGGGTGATGGATTTGATGTCAAAATTCTTCTTGCGCAAGGTATCAAGCACCGTCTTCGGCATTTTTCCCCGCAGCAAAAGCCTCGTGCTGTCATGCTTCGGGTCGCAGCCCACGTGCATTACCTTTAATCCCCTATCTGCAATGCCGAATGAGATATGGGACGACACCATAGATTTTCCAATCCCGCCTTTTCCGTAAATGGCTATCTGTCGCATAGTTTCTCCGCACTAGAAATATTTAAGCCACCACTCATAGAGGTCTTCAAAATCAATTGTGTTGGGTATCACCAGATTTTTGTTAATGAGAATCCTTTCACAGATATCCCGATAAATCCCTGCTTCTTCTGAATCGGGAGCACGTTTAAGCACGGTCTCTCCTTCTCCCCCGCACTCTTTAACCACCTGGCTATAGGGAATAATTCCAATAATCTGAGTTCCAATCTTTTCTGCAAAGTCCTTGACTATCGCTAGCTCGTTTTTCACCCTCCTTAAGTTTATAATAAGTCCTCCTAGCTTAGAGCCGGAACGGCCCTCAAATCGCTTGATGGCTTTGGAGACATTGGTCACCTGATAGAGCGCTTCGAGCTCACCACTGGTGACCACATAGGTCTCCTGTGCGTAGCCCTGCCGAATGGGGAGAGAAAATCCCCCACACACTACATCCCCTAGGATATCATAGAGTACAAAATCAGGGTTGAGCGTAGTAAAGACATCCAGTCGCGTGAGCGTTTCGATTGCCTCTACTACTCCTTTTCCCCCGCATCCCACACCGGGTTCGGGTCCTCCACTCTCCGCACAATATACCTTTCCTCCCTTTTTAAAGGTGAGGGGTGACTCGTACACAATGTCAGAGAGTGCTACCGCATCGTAATCAAATTCCTTGCCCCGCAACACATCGAGAATGGTGCGAGGAAAGTCATTTAATAGCGAACGGGTACTATCATTTTTAGGACTGCACCCTATCTGCAGCACTTTTAAACCCTGATCCGCCAGAGCATAGGAAAGATGAGCAGCAACAGTGGATTTCCCTATTCCTCCCTTGCCATAAATGGCTAACTGTCTCATTATTTCTCCTCGTGTGAATCCTTGGGATGGTCGACGGTGATCTTCTTTAGGACATTGAATGCCTTTTCCATAGCATTCATCAGCTCTTGCCGGTCCTCTCTGCTCAATTTCCCAAAGATATTTTTAAGCTCGTTTCTCCTCCTGTCCATGAAATTTTTACGCATCTCCTTTCCCTTTTCAGTCAAACACACTTTCACCACCCTCCGGTCATGAACATCGCGAAGCCGTTGAACGATACTGTTTTTTTCCAGGTTATCAATCATTTCGGTCATGGTAGGCATAGTGACTGATGCGTTTCTACTCAGCTCCCCCATGGTGTACATTCTATCCTCCCTGAAAGCGGAAAGTGCTTTCAATTGCGAGATGCTAAAGTCAACACCGGAGATTTTTCCGGTATCTTTTACTACCTTGTTAAAGAATTCGGTAAAAAAATTCCTCCACTGACGCAGGAGGTTCCCAATTTCGTCGACTTCTTTTGCATTTATAGTGCTCTCTCTCATTTTCGCCACTCCTTAGCCTCAAGAAAGTAAGCGGATGATTTAATTAGATACCTTATATTTTAGATATCTTATATTTAGGATTCTAACTAATTATCCCCTTCCTGTCAAGAATTATTTATAGCCATGCCCTGGGCAGGACACTCAATAATTCCTCTCCTCTATCAGGTATATCAATGATCGCCTTCACTTGCCTCGAATTTTATACAATTACCCTACCACCTCACATCCCCCATAGGAAGTAAGTA
>CAYYOQ010000043.1:0-12277 GCA_964473235.1 uncultured Thermodesulfobacteriota bacterium
GTGAGTATACTTTGAGCCATAATGAATTTAAAAATCCGAAGTCCGAAGCACGAAATTCGAAACAAACTCAAATGTCAAATGTTCAAGAGTCATAGATTGAATCACGCTGTTTTGAATTTATAATTTTGGTCATTTGAAATTGATTCGGGTTTCGGATTTAGAATTTCGGATTTCATTGTAATAGCCCTTTAGTCTTATTAAAGTCTATTTACTATCTAAACACCGATGCCGGATCGACGCTGACCGCTTTGCGCATGGCGAGCAATGAGCCAAGAAGGCAGAGGATGAGAGTGAACAGCGCATGATACAGAGGGACCATGCGGGGCATATAGCTCGGCAGGCGAGAGTCGTGGGTAGAAAAGAGAAAGAACGCGAGGAGCATGAACCCAATAACAATGCCTGCGAGCCCAATCATAAGAGATTGGTAGAGTACAATGAGTAGAATATCCCTCTTCCTGGCCCCCAAGGCCCGTAGTACGGCAAAGTCTTTCTGACGGTGTAGCACACCGGTGTACATGGTTAACATGATAATAACTATGCCCACTAAGGCACCCATGAGCGTCGATAACCCAAAGCTTCCTCCAATGCCGGTGTTACGGATGTAGTAGCTGCGGGTGGCGAAGGAAAATAGGGTGGAGGGAATTACTTTAGTGAGTGGCAAGAGTGAGCGCAGCGTCTCCATGACGGAGGTGAGATCTCTCTCTGGTTTTAGTTTGACTAAAATGGCACTGCAGCGCCCTGGTGATAGGTTAACAAGTTCTTTCGCCTTGAGCATATTGGTGAATACCAGGGTTCCTCCGAATCCACGTATACTCTGGGTAATGCCACTGATGATTACTCGTTTATTATTGATTTCAAAAGTCTGATTAAGCTCTGGGTTTCCGAGAATACTGAGGTCTAAACGGTCTACCGTGATACCATCATAGTCGAACAGGGTGTAGGGTGAACTATCATGGAAACGCCAGGGGCCGAGGGCAAAACGAGGGGCTCGAACCCCCACCACTTGCACTACCTGGTATTTGCCGTCTTTAGTTTTAAAGGTACCACTTCCTAATACTACCGGCTCTGCCCACTCGATACCTGGTATACCATTGATCCGGTCTAAGTAGCGTATAGGGATAGTACCGGTTGCATTGACGTTGTCGGTGTTTTGACTACAAACCCAGATGTCAGCACCGCTGTGGTCGACTAGCACGGACATGTAGTTGAACAGCCCGAACAGCACCGAGAGTTGTTGTCCGACTAAAAATACAATAGCCACCACACCCAGCAGGGAACCCGCCGTGGTCGAGCGGTCGTGAAGTAACATTTTTAGTGCGGCGATCCTACGCATGGGAACTCACCAAGGTTAAGGCGTGGATGTGGGTTTCTCCAATACTCTCAACGATTGCATCTGCAAAATGCATGAGTACCTCACGGGCACACCCTGCGGCACGTCCACCTATCACTATCTTTACCTGGGGTGCGGCGTGACGAATCTTGAGCGCCAGTGCTTTGGCAGAGGGGAGATTGATACACAGGGTGACCGAGAGAAATACCACATCCGGGGTATGGGCTTCGAGTGCCCTGATAATATCACCCTCAGGGGCAATGTGACCCATGGAGAGTATCTGCCAGCCTTTTGTCTCAAGATAGTTTTCGACAATTTCAGAAGCTGTTTCGTGTTCCTCGCCAGGGACGCAGGTTACCAGTGCGGTATAGGGGAGAGCGGCTTCGGGAGTGACGCTGTCTGCCAGTCGCATCATGATATAGCGGCAGATGTCTGTTGCCACATGGACATCGACTACACTAATAGTATTTTTCTGCCAGAGTCTTCCTATTTCTCTTAAACTCAGGGTGAGCACTTCAGCGTAGAGCTTCTCCAGTGAAACGCCTTGGGTGGAGCGTGAGAGTACGTATTCGGCTGCCTCTTTTCTCTTTTTTTTAAGCAGGAGTTCCAGAAAGGGCGCAAGTTCTTGAGCACGGCATTCCTCAGCGAGGGCACGCTGCTCATAGAGCAGTGAGAGGTGCCCGGTAAGCCACTGGAGGGGGCGAACCAGTTCGTGTGATTCCGGAGGTTTTACCACGCTGTGGATGGCAATGGTCCAGGTTCTGATCATCTGCTCAAAATAGCTTCTCTCAAAGCCGCGACTGGTGAGCACGGAGATATACCAGAAGAACTCGTCCAGCAGATTTTCATAGAGATGAAATTCGTAGAGCGCGAGTAAAAGTTCTCCGAAACTCCTCTGGGTATCCTTTACCAGGCAGATCTGGTCAGAGGAAATAGTTTGCTCCAGGTAGGTGGTTTCGATGGTGAACTTCTCGTTGACCAGTGCCAGAATTTTGGGGAGGGAGTGGGCAAACAGCGACGTGGCAGTTTCTGACACGGGAAGTACTGTACAGGTTGCTGGTTTGCTTTTTTGAAAATGGGCTTGCATGGGATAGTACCGATGAGTCACTAGCCACGTTGTTTTTTCTTTTTGGCTAAGACTATAACATTAAATGCAGTGATGTGCACGTTTCTCAACAAGTGAGGTGCTGAAATAGCTAGCTACAGTGCCCGAAGATAATCAGGCGTGAGCAGGGTTTCATCGCCTGAGGCGATTACCTCGTCGATGAGTTTCAGACTAACCTCTTTGTCCTTAGGAAGCCTTGCCTTCAGAGGAAGGTAGTTAGAAGCGTGGTTTGAAAAAAAGAGACAGTTGTGCAGATCAGACTCGGCAATCATAGTACGCAGCTCTTTTAGTAATCTAAAAGGGGAAGGGAGGGAGAACTCTCCTTTTGTTACCCTCTGGTAGATCGGTGCTTCAGGTAGGATGATCAGGGTTAGTGCCCCTACGTACTCCGGTTGGATATCAGTGAGTATCCCTGCGGTTGCCTGGGCATGCACCTGGCTTCTGTCACTACCGGCTACCCCCAGCAGCACCGTCACCGAAAGCTTTATCCCTGCTGCTTTTACCCGTAGCCCCGCCTCGACCATCTGTGCGCGGGTAACGCCCTTATGAATGGTGCTCAGTGTTTCCTCATCCCCTGACTCAATGCCCAGGTAAATAATTCCAAGCTTGTGCTCCTTGAGTAGCTTTAGCTCTTCGACGCTCTTTCGCAAGATGCTTTTGGCATTGCCGTAAATACCAATTCTCTGGAGCTTGGGGAAGGTACTGTTGAGGTAAGTAAGGATTTCTACGAGCCTTGGTTGAGGGATGATGAGGGCATCACCGTCAGCGAGAAAGACCCTTCTTATCACAGGAACGTAGCCCAGTGCTTCATCAATATCCTTTTTGATTTCTTCAAAACTTTTGATACGAAATCGTTTTGCCTTATAGGCAGGGCAGAAGGTACACTGGTTGTGGGAGCACCCCACGGTGACCTGCAGGATAAGACTTTGTGCCTCGCTGGGGGGACGTATTATAAGTCCCTCATACTGCATGATGAATTCAGCTCCCTTCTCACGATGTCTATCAGCTCGTTAACGGCAACGGTTGTTTGAGTTCCTTTGGTCATAGTGCGCACCATCACCGTATGCTGCTTCTGCTCATCGGGTCCAATGATAATAACCAGGGGAATGCCCTTAATGCTGGCGTAGCTAAACTGTTTTTTCAGGTTATCATGCTTTAGATACACCTCAGTGCTGAGTCCATGAGACCTCAGTTCAGTGGCTATCTTCAAGGAATCGTTATACAGCTCGGGACTGAATAAGGTTACCAGGATCTGGGCAATAGTACCTTGCGCAGGGGTGAGCTTGAGCTCTTCCATTACGGTGATTATCCGCTCCAGCCCGAAAGATGACCCGGTTGCGGGCAGTTCGGTATCGCTAAACATTCCAATCAGCGTATCATACCTCCCGCCGCCGGTGATACTCCCGATTTTGGGTTCGTCTACCGTGGTTTCAAAGATGGGTCCGGTGTAGTAATCTAGTCCCCTGGCGAGCGAGAAGTCAAATCGGTAACACTGAGTGTCAACCCCCATTGAGGCAAGGTAGATAAATATTTCTTCGAGTTCCTTTACCCCCTCCCGCACCAGGTCAGTGTCGGAAAATCTATTTTTTATTGTAGTTAAATCTATACTATTACCATTAGATATCAATAATAGTTCAAGTATTTTATTAACACTATTTTCCTTGAATCCCTTTTCCCGCATTTCCTCTTTGATGCCCTCGACTCCTTTTTGCTCACGCTTGTCAATAATCCTTAAAAGCTGGGGAATATCACTGCCTTCAATGCCTGAGGCCTGCGCGATGCCATTTAAAAGTTTTCGGTTGTTGATTCTTATGGTGAACTGTTTAAAGTTGAGTGCTTTGAGTACCTGATAGATGCTGGCAATTACCTCTGCGTCTGCGAGCATACTGGTAGTGCCCACGATATCGGCATCACACTGCCAGAATTCCCTGAATCTCCCTTTTTGAGGTTTATCTGCCCGCCACACCGGTGCAATGTGGTAGCACTTAAGGGGTTTGGGGAGTGAGGGGTACATGGCGGTCACGCGGGATAGTGGTATGGTAAGGTCATAGCGCAGCGCTACCTGACGTCCGCCCCGATCCTCGAATTTATAAATCAGTTTTTCACCTTCCTCACCGTATTTGCCTTCTAGTATGGAAGCATATTCTAAGGCCGGGGTTTCTATCGGCTCGAAGCCAAAAAGTTCAAACACCCTGCGGATGGTGTCAACAATCTGCTGGCGTATGACCATCTGTGAGGGGAGGATATCTCGAAATCCTTTGGGAATCTGTGGTGCAATCTTACTCAATGGCTATTTCTCCCTTGATTCTGATAATTGTTACATGTTAATTTAATAGCATGAGTATGCGCAAAAGGTCAATAATTAGATGTCAGTTGTCGGTTGTCAGTTGAGTGGTTGATTATTTGGGTTATAGAGGTTTCTATATGCTACTTCTGAGTGTAGTTCTGTCCTACCCCCTGTTCCCTGAACCATGCACCCTGTCCCCTGATGATGCCATTGACATCTCCGCATGGGAGGCTTACAATAGGTCAACAATATTGTGGGAAGTGGTATAGTATGAGACGTTTTTTGGTTGAGAAAGACAGGATCTCAGGAAATAGAGCTGTTTTGAAGGAGGATGAAGCCCGGCATATCGGAAAAGTCTTAAGACTGAGTGTGGGGGATGCTCTTTGTCTTATTGATGAAGAAGGGTCAACCTATCATGCTATGATCACCACACGGGATGCTAAGACGGTAGAGGTAGAGATAGTAGAAAAAATAACTGCCCCCAAAGAGCCAGCATTAGAAATTGTTTTAGAACAGGCCATACCCAAAGCCCAGAAGATGGATCTGATTGTTCAGAAGGCAACGGAATTAGGAGTATCATCTATCATCCCCTTCCTTTCTGACCGCTCCGTTCCGCTACTGGATGCGGAACGTTCTTTAAGGAAGCGGATGAGGTGGCAGAAAGTTGCCGCGGAGGCTACCAAGCAGTGTGGCAGAACGATCGTTCCTCAGGTGGATGCGATCATTCCCTTCCGAGGATTATTAAATAGGTGGGATGAAAATTCACTCAAGATAATGCTCTGGGAAGACGAAAAGAATAATACACTTAAGGACTTGTTGAAAACTCATCAGCCATCAGCGAGAGTTGTTATTCTGGTGGGACCCGAAGGTGGTTTCAGCGGTCAGGAGGTGAATATGGCGAGGGAAGCAGGCTTCCACACAGTCAGCCTCGGTAAGTATATACTGCGGACTGAAACCGCAGGTATGAGCCTTTTGAGCATTGTGCACTATGAGTGGGAGAGGTAGGCGTAGGTGCGGGATGGCATTAAGTTCTCACTGCGCGGGGAGAGACAATGAAGTGTCCTAAATGCGATTATAACAGTTTTGACCACATGCCGAGTTGCAGGAAATGTGGGCATGTGTTTACCAAAGCGAAAGCGATTGAGCCATTTGTGCCGCTGAGGTCTTCTCTTGCTGGAGAGAGCAAAGGAGCGGTGGGGAAACCAGAGGTAAAGAAAGTACCTGAGGTAAAAAAGACAGTTGCTGCAATCAGGGATGCCCTGGATGAATTAAAAGCAGAGGAACCTCAGGGTAAGATGGATTCTGTAGAGAATGAAACGGGTAAGTGGGATGAAGAGGTATACCAGCTGAAAGGGGAGGGGGCTTCCCCTGAGAAGGTTAAAGAGTTTCCCTCATTCAATGAGGTTAATTGGGAAGAAAGCATTTCCCTCTCTAATGACGAGTTGTTTATCGATATTGATGAGCACCATAAGGAGAGTGAAGTAGACAGGGAGCTACGCTTTGAAGAAGAAGATTCGGATGCTAGTAGGTTGAGGGTAAAGAGACTGAGAGATGAACTGGAGCACGCGGACGAAGAGGTAAGGGAGATAGAGGAGGAACCTAAAAAGTCTGAAGAGCATCCTGGTATACATTTTAACCTTTCAACAGTAAAAAAAGGAGGATTCTGGATACGATGTGCAGCGAGCATGATTGATGGGGTAGTGATATGGGTTATTGATTGTATTTTACTATTGATCGGTCTTGTAGCATTTGGATTAGGTCCCTCTGGTTTGCAGTCTTTGGAGGAAGGGATGAATGATCTCAGATTAGTTTTATCCTACTATGTGTGTGGTGTAGTAATAAATATCTTCTACTATAGCTATTTTCATGGGAGCACCGGGCAGACTCCAGGGAAAATGGTATGCAAACTAAGGGTAGTTCGGGTTACCGGTGAACCATTGGGATACAGCAAAGCATTTCTGAGATGGCTTTGTTATATGGTGTCTGCTATTCCTCTTTTTCTGGGATATGTATGGGTTGCCTGGGATACGCATAAGCAGGCATGGCATGATAAGATAGCAGGAACCTGTGTTATCAGACTTAGGTGATCGTGGTACCGGATGTTATCTAACTTCATGAAGTATATACCACTCCTCTTCCTCTTGTGTATCTTTTTTCCCCCTCCTGTGATAAGTTCCCAGTACTATAAGTGGGTTGATGAACGGGGTAATGTTCACTTCACCGATAACCCTGCGACTATTCCTTCACAGTACCGGGAGAAGGTGTCTGAGAGCAGGTATGGAGGCGCAAAGGAACCTGCCACGCTTTCTCAGACTACGCCCCAGCGGGTAGTAGTTCACTTTAAGCGAGAGGATAATGCCATCTTGCTTAATGCGCTCCTCAATTGGAAACTCCCCGTACTCTTTCATCTGGATACCGGTGCCACCAATACCATGATTACCAGAGGAGATGCGGTCTCGTTAGGTATCGATCCAGACCGTATGCCAACGATGAAGGGCTACATTGCTGATGGAAGCCTGGTGGAATTCCCTACCACCGTGCTTTCTTCTCTCAGTGTGGGTGACGCAGAGGTTGATAATGTGGAGGTGGCAATAGGAACTACCAGGCTACTGGGGATGAATTTTTTAAATAAGTTTCACATGAATATTGATGCAGAAAGCGGGCAGTTGACTCTCGAAAGAAGGGATGCGGTGGTGAGGGAGGAAGAATCCCCTGAAGTGCGGGAAGAGAAGACCCACACCATTGCGGAACTTGAGCACTCAATTGCGCAGGTTGCAATTGCGATAAGAGCGAGGGAAACCATGGTCGCGCAGATAGCATCGGAAATAAAATTACATGAGGAGAAAAGGGCGAAGGTCGAATCTATTATAAGAGACACCACAAAGGGTACCCGCTTTGAGGGTTCCGATATCTCCTCTGATAGCGGTACCACCAAGAAGTTAGAGAAACTTGACGAGACGCTTGAGAGAATCAACCGACAGATTTCACTGCGTAAAGATCAGATTGAAATGCAGCACCATGAGATTGAGCAGTTAAAAGCCAGGCAGTACAGCTATCAGCGGCTTATAGAGAAGTTAAGGTGAAGAAGTTAGGGTGAGGTTACTACGTGAATAAAAAACAGCTGGGGGTAATCTGGATAGCGCTCGTGCTCCTTACCACCATGATCTGGTTTCCAGAAACATGGTTTGGGTGCATGGTTGAGGGCTACCCTGCTATTAAGCCAGAAAGTGCAGAGTTTTTAGTGAAGGTCTTGATTCCCCTCACCTGCTTCTCCCTGTTTTTTGTATATCTATTGAGAGATTCCACGCAGCTCCTAGAGCATGCGGTGGTACCTAAGAGAAGAAAAAAACGCAGCCTGGTGAGATTTATTTTTATAATGATCATAGGTGTGGTAGTGGGGTTTTCCCTGAGCTATTTTTTTCTCCCTTCACCTGCACCACCGCAACCGAGTGTAGTGAGTGAGATAAGGAATTTTAAGGTACAGACCAGTGAATTCAAAGAGTTCTGCACACGAGAGGGGTATCGAGAAGAGGTAGAGTTATTGGTGCACTGGGTAAAGAAAACACAGGCAGCTGAGATTGCCATACTCTACAATAAAGATGATCTCTACAGCGCTGAGCTCTACAAGCGTGTTTCTAAGACACTGGAGGGGGAACCGATAAAGGTGGTGTTGAGTGAGGTGTTCACCACGGGTGAAAGCTCCTTCAGTAAAAAATTGAGCATCATTGAATCACTGAAGCCCGAGGCAATCATTTTTTTAGGAACCCACGAGGAGCGGATTGCATTTGTAGAAGCGATAGCACATCGTCCTACCGTTGCCTATTGGGAAGGAAGGCGTGAGAAAATTAAATGGATTGAATAGGGTGCAGCACTACCGGCTACCAGTGGTATACTCTCAGTAGAAAAACTCACCAGTAATCATGCTTCAATTACATTTCAGAGAGGGGCAAAAAGAAGAGAGCTCTTGCTCGAAGGTCTCTCTCGTGCGATAATGAATGGTGTGGAGTCCCCTCTTCTTGGCTCTCTCAATGTTTTCCCCATTGTCATCAATAAGGAGGGAGCGGTCTGGGGTGGTATGCATTTCACTCAGTGCCTCATCAAAGATGCGAGGGTCCTTCTTGCTTTTTCCCAGATGATAGCTGTTGAATACGTGGTCAAACCATTTAAAGAAATGGTGCCTTTCGTTTAACTCATCCAGCCAGTTGGTCTGATCACTCAGGAGGGCTACACGGAGGGAGGCGGCTTTAAGCTTTTTAATATGCTCCAGCATCCATGACCGTATTTCAAAACAGGATAGAATTTCATTGCGTAAGGTTTCGTCTGTGCCTTGGATGCCTGTCTTTTCTCTCAGAGTCTGCCAGAAGGTTTTTTCATCAGAGTGCCCCGTTACAAACCCGTCTCCAAACATAACCTCAGAAGCTGTTGCCACAAATTGTTCAGGGTCTAATCCATTGAGGCAGGCAATGGAAATAAGTCCATTTCTGAAACCCTCTTCAGCAAGCACCCCACCAAAATCAAAAAGGAGCACCTCTACCGTGCAGGGCGTTATGAGAGGTGGTGCGCGGTGGGTAACGTCGGAGGGATGCGTGGTCATAGGTTACGAGTTGCGTGTTTTTGATTTTGAATTTCGGATGTATCTTTTCTGTATACCAGTAACAATCTAAATCCTAAGCACTAATATCTAAATTCTAAACAAATCCTAATGATCCAAATTCTAATCACCAAAACATTGATTGCCTCTCCTCAATATTTCATGCTTGTGTTTTAGATTTTGAACATTTGAATTTTGATATTGTTTAGGATTTCTTTTCTATGGACCATGGACTATCGACTGTCGACTCTTCAGTGGACTATGGACCGTCTACTATTGACTATTGTCTATGGACTGCGGACGGAACGCTGTGGACTGTTATATCCTGCCTCTTATTTTTATCTTTTGCTGTGGTCTATGGACTATCGACCGTGGACTATTTCCTTCGTTTCCTTCGTGCTCTTCGTGGTTGCAATCATGTATCCAATTTTTAATTCCTCAATTCCTGAATTCCCAATCTCCCATCATGTTGCAGTAAGTCGATAGTAGAGCGTTGACGAAACTGCCCACAGCAGGATAAGGGTGGTTGCTACAATGCAGATGGTAGCGAGGAGTTTGTGGAGGGGAGTCTCCCTTTTCCTGTCTCTGTAGCCCAGGAGATACCCGAGCAGAATGCCGCCCCCTAAGCCACCCCCGTGAGCCCAGTTATTGATACCTGGTATTAATAAGCCAAAGAGAAATAGTCCTATCACCCACCCCGCTATCTGCTTGAAAATGATTTGTCCGTATGCACCCCCTCTGCTCTTGCCATAGTAGAGAATAGAGCCTACTAGGGCAAAGAGACTGGCAGAGGCTCCAATGGTAAAGGGAACACCTGCCACGTAAGACACATAGAATCCAATGATCCCACCCAGGGTGTACATGATAACCGTCCGGTTAAATCCGTATTCTTCTAACACGAGAGGCGCTATCTGGTAGAGCACCATCATATTAAAAAAGAGATGGAGAATTCCTCCATGGAGGTAGCCTGCTGACACCAGAGTCCACCAGCGGTGATAGTTATCTATGGGAATGGTGCCTGTCGCACCTAACAGCAGAAGGATTTGATTTGAGGGTGAGAAGAGGGCAAGGGGGTTTAAGGACAAGTCTGTAGAGAAAGGGTTTAAGATGGTTGAGAGCACGAACATGACGATATTGGTAATGATGACTGATTTAATAATGTGGGTGGGGTTGAAGTAGAGCCGTAGTAAGGGGTTGTTACGCAAAAAGGAACCTGGCCTGGAGAGCCCGCAATAGGGGCAGTTTGGTTCATAGGAACTGATGAGCTTATTGCATCGGGGACAGAGAATCGACAAGCGTTTATTCATAGGATTAAGGGTCACATCTTAATTAAGAAGCTGGCAAGCATGCATGCTCACAAGCCTGCAAGCCAACTGATAAATCAGAAACAATTTTAAATCCGACATTCGAAGCATCCTGAGTTAAACAAACTCGTTTAACCGGACAGATCATTAAGTTTTTTCTGATTTCGAGATTCGAATTTCTAATTTGATCTTTAGTAATTGAACTTTCCCTCCTCATAGATGATGACCCTTTTACCTGAGCGTAAGTGGGCCGTCACCGTTTTGGGTTCGGTGTTGATAAGATCCCAGTGGAGTGCAGAGTCATTAAACCCAAGTCTTTTCTTTTTTTGGGTAGTGAGCTCTGCAGGATTACCGTCATAGGTATCAGCATAGGAAGCACCTACCGCGAGGTGGCAATTCCCATAGTTCCCGCCATAGTTTTCATCATAGAGTGTATTAGCCATGAAGCGGTTGATTTTCGAAAACCTCTTGTCAGTTAAGGAAAACTCTCCCACCTTATCGGCACCTTTATCCATGGAGAGTTGCTTTTTTACAAACTCTTCTCCTACCTCTGCGGTAGCGCTCACCGCAAAGCCCTTCTTGAATTCAAGCTTCACTCCTTTTACATAGTTTCCGCTTCGGAAAGAGGGGAGGTTTGTGTAGTAGGTGCCCTCCGTGCCCCTCCAGTCAGGGGAGAGAAAAAGTTCAAAGCTCGGGATATTGTGCCCGGAGATGCCGACCCACCTTCTCCGTTCCCCGGGGGTGATGCTGAGATCAATGGTTTTTGACTCTAGATGATAGGTTTTTACCCGCATCCCGTTGAGCCACTTTTTTATGGAGGAGGCGTTGTTGAAGATGTGTTCCCACTCACGGGCAGGGTCTTTAGTATTCAAATAGCAGGCTTTGGCGACCTGGCGGGCGTATTCATTAATCGAAAGTTTGGCGTGGGTAGCAAGTGCGGAGGTGGGAAAGGTACAGAGCGTCCACCCAAACTTCCCGGTATCATCCCGCTTGTTGAGGATATCGCGGAGAGGTTTTGCGGCAACCGCTGCCTTTCCAATTTTTTTTGGGTCAATGGTGCGCAGGTGGGTGAGTGAGTCCGGTGCGTGTAGAAAAATGCTCCCGTGTAATTTTTCACAGAGTTCCTTGCTGCCGGGTGGCTGGAAGACAAGCTGGGTGGGGTTGGAGAGTTTATAGAAGGTGAGCTCCATCTGAGAGGTGGTATTCAAGCGAAGCACCGGGTTCATCCCCTGGCGGAGAAGCTTTTCCTGAAGCATTTCAGCAAGGGTGAGTGCAGCGAGATCAAATCGAATCAGGATGATATCATTTTTTTTGTATTTTTTACCCCGCGCTTTCTTAAGTCCCCAGAGTAACACCTCCGCATAGTTATCCAGCTGCTTTTCAGTCAACATAAGGTTAATCCTGCTGAGAAATTGAGAGCACTATGCACGCCCGCAGAGTAAAGGTAGAGTATAAGTTGCCTATTATTCCATTTTTAACTACTGTAGTCAATGATACTTTCCCTGGGTAGAGGGTTCAACATGTTCTCTGACCTTTAAAGGGTGATGCTCCCGGAAAAAGTCCCGGCGTGTGTCATTGCGAGGAGCGGAGCGACGTGGCAATCTGGTTTTTTCAAATACTTACAATGGCAGAGATTGCTTCACTTCGTTCGCAATGACAG